>JAHEZK010000002.1:126013-128641 GCA_023251115.1 Nitrosomicrobium frigidum (SeqCode)
TGTCTAAAATATGATAACATCCATTTTTATAACGAATGGTTTTGCACATCAATACTCGATGATGGTAACAATAACTTTTCCGGTGTTACTGCTATAGAGATGAAAAGTGGAAATTTTTATGTGGTTAACTCTAATTCTGGAATTATCGCCACCGGTGGTGCAGGAAGACTTTATAGCTTTTCAACTTATGCCTACTCTTCCACTCCAGATGGTCTGGATATGGGCTATAGAGCAGGTTTGGCACTCAAGGACATGGAATTTGTTCAATTTCACCCTACAGGAATTCTTCCGTCAGGTATTCTCATAACAGAAGGCGCCAGAGGAGAAGGCGGATATTTGTTAAATAATATAGGCGAGAGATTCATGAAAAACTACGCACCAGAAAAGCTAGAACTGGCTCCACGTGACGTTGTATCCAGATCAATGATAAAGGAAATTGAAAATGGCAGGGGATTTAAACACGAAACTGGAGTAGACTGTCTAAAGTTAGATCTCACTCATCTAGGAGCGGAGCGCATAAAAGAAAAGTTGGCGGGCATCAGAGAGATTGGTATCAAATTTTCAGGGGTCGATATAATAAGCGAGCCTATAGAAATTAGACCTGTTTGTCATTACATGATGGGTGGCATTCACACTAACATCGATGGTCAAACTGAAATGAATGGCTTGTGGTCTGCAGGTGAAGCAGCCTGTAATGGTTTGCACGGAGCAAATAGACTTGGAGCAAACTCTACTTCAGAATGCTTGGTATGGGGAAGCATAACAGGAAAATTGGCGGCAAATTACGCTGAAAAGAAGAAAGAGGCAAACACAACTACAACCGTTGCAGAAAACAAGGTTGAATCTGAAGAAAAGAGAATATTTGATGGTATTTTCCGTGGAAGAGGCCAGGTCAACCCATATGATATTAGAAAGGAGTTTACAGATATGATGGACGTCAAGGCCTATATTTTCCGGGATGAAACCAACCTCCTTGAAGGCCTAAAAAAAGTTAGAGAACTTCGGAATTCAGCATGGAAACACGTTGATGATAGCGCGAAAGAATTTAACACAAATTTCATTAATGTAATGGAGATAGATTCATTATTGAGAGTGGGAGAAATAATAATAGTTGGAGCTATGAATAGGATGGAATCACGCGGTGCACATTCTAGGACTGACTACCCTAATAGAGACGATGTTAACTTCCTGAAACATACACTGGCATACTTTAAAGGCGAAGATGAACCGCACTTTTCGTGGCATCCTGTAACCTTGACAAGATATATTCCAGCAGAGAGAAAATACTGATGAAAGAGATAGAACAGCCGACTCGTAACAACTTGGAAGGAATAGGAGGATGGCTTAATCCTTCGAGGTATGGTTGGGAACGAATTTCCTACTGGTTCCAGAGGTTAACAGGAGTTTTTCTTTTAATCTACTTTATTGGACATGTGTATGAAACAAGTACTATAGTTAATGGCCAGAATGCATGGGAATCTTTTTTAGAATTAACTCAAACAGTATGGGGACACCTGTTTCTAATTATGGTAATAGGTGCCAGTACGTTTCATTCTGCAAATGGGATTCGACTCGTCTTTACCCATGTGGGTATTGGATTGGGAACTCCCGGAAGACCAGACTACCCATACAGCCCTGCATCACTAAATTACAGACAAAAATCGGGAATATGGATAGCATTAATTTTGTCAGCAGTAGCAATGTACTACGGTTTTAATGTCTTGTTCGGAGTGTAATCAAACAATCATGCAAAGCCACACACTATTAAAAGAAAGCCAAATAATGAAAATTCACTACATCACAGGAATTGCAGCAATATTTGTTGTAGCAGTTCACATACTGATGAGACTAGTAGTCCCATTTGAACAAAGTCTAGAATATGAATACATTATTGCCAATTACAAGAATATATTATATGTTCTAATTTTAGAGTCGATTCTTGTTTTGATTTCTGTACACGGCTTTAACGGAATAAGAATAATATTACTAGAGCTAAGACAGAGTAGAGCTTGGGAAAACATGGTTACAATTGTGACAATTTCAGCTATGATAGCACTGATTGCCTATGGCACTAGAACAATAATATTGGTAAATGGATTGTGATTATATAAATTGAGTAATACTGTGGATAACAACAGCAAGAATGAGCAGCGAACGATAGCATTAAAGGTCTATAGAGAAAACAGGGCACAGAAATCAGGCTCCCATTATGACACCTTTGAAGTTCCATATGAAAAATGGACGACCGTTCTTGATGCCCTGCTGTATGTAAAGAGTTACATAGATCCAAGCGTTGCCATAAGATATTCGTGTAGGATGGCGTCATGTGGTTCCTGCGGAATGAAAATAAATGGTATTCCCAAACTGGCCTGTTATACAAAAATCTCTGAAATGGAAACATCAACTATTGAATGCGCACCCTTGGCAAACTTTCCAATCATACGAGATCTAGTTACTGATTTTTCTCGTTTCTTTACCCATCATAAAAACATGCAACCTTACATAGAGGTCAAGGACAATGTTGAAGCCGAAGATGGTACTAAGAAAGGGACTTTTTCATTTTACCAATCCCCGGAAGACGTGGATAAGTATCTACAGTTCTCTTACTGCATAAAGTGCGGATTGTGT
>JAHEZK010000002.1:128741-146838 GCA_023251115.1 Nitrosomicrobium frigidum (SeqCode)
TCAATTAATTCAAGTTCCATAATGGAAACTCCAATTTCAGGATCTACGATTTTTGTAAGCTCATCAAAAATTGACTTTCGTAATTGCTGAATTTCCTGGCTCATATGTCTAATCATTTTATTTTTATACTATATAACTATTAATTTTTATTCTCCAAATTGACAGGGCTAATAACAATGAAAATGAAATATTCAAGCCACAAATATCAATAAATAAGTCAAGCAGTAGTTTGTTTTAACCATGTATAGATCCCGGCACAAAGAAGATCTAGATAAGCGTACATTGAATTTTCTTTCATCCATTAATGTAGACGATAAGATCCTCTATTATGATATATTATGTACCAAGGTGCATGTGATAATGCTTTACAAGATTCACATATTAGACAAAGATGAAGTTATGCGCCTGGTAAGGGAATTGGATACTGTCTTGCGTTATCCGGAAAGAATTTCCAGAGAAGGATTTGAAGACATTCATGAAGCACTTGAGACCCACTTGATAAAAAAAATAGGAATCAATGTGGGCGGTAAAGTTCAGACAGGCAGATCACGAAATGATCAGGTCATTACAGATATTCGAGTCAAGGCAAGGGATGACATAATTGACGTTATAGTTCACCTCATTAGTTTGATCAAGCTGCTGTTAGAAAAGTCTGAAGATCATCTAGACTCAGTAATGCCTCTTTATACGCATTTACAGCAAGCACAGATTGGAAATTTTGCTCACTATCTTCTATCGTATTCAGAAGTCTTGATGCGAGAAATAGATAGGTTATTTTCTCTATTCGAAAGGCTGAATCAGTCTCCATTAGGCGCCGGTCCTATTGGGGGATCACTTTTACCGCTTGACAGAAATATGACGGCAAAACTTCTAGGTTTTGATAATATAATGTCTAATTCAATAGACGCAACATCTTCAAGAGATTTTATGATTGAGTTTGTATCAAATATGTCCTCCATAATGATAACTTTGAGTAGAATTTCCGAAGACCTTATTATTTGGTCCTCCCAAGAGTTCGGTTTTATAGAAATTAATGACAGACATGCATCGACATCCAGTGCCATGCCACAGAAGAGGAATCCGGATCCACTCGAAATAATAAGATCCAAAACGGCAATTGTGATTGGAAACCTCACAACAATTTTGACAATACTAAAATCGCTACCTTCGGGCTATAGCAGGGACTTGCAGGATACAAAGATTCCATTTTGGAATTCTGTCGAATTAGTAGTCTCGTCACTAGATATTATAAATGACGTCATTCAACATTTAATAGTAAAAAAAGACGTAATGATGAAAGCGTCGATGGAAAGTTATGCAATATCTCTGGATATTGCGGAATTATTGGTTTCAAGATACAAAGTACCTTTTAGAACCGCTCATAAATTGATGGGAGCTCTAGTAAATCTATCGGTAAGTAACAACGACGAGACACCTTTCAGCTCGTTATCAAGTAGCGACATTAAAGATATCCTATTGAAAGTGAAAGCCAATATCACCGTAGATAAACTAATCAAAACAATAAGAGAGATTGACTCGAAGAATTCTATAAGAATTCGGAATTCTGAAGGTTCTCCGAATCCAAAAGAACAGACTAGAATAATAAGGAGACGCAAGTTACTATTGAAAAGATATTCAAATGATGTTCAGAGAAAGAAAGAAAGTATAGATATGATAATAGAGAACATAACAAATACAATAAATGGCATAGTTGCACATTCAAATTCTAAATCATAATAGACACGAGCAATGACTAATTTTTCTCATTCGTAAATATCAGAAATTATTAGTATTGGTCATTGTGCGAGAATAAAACTTAGCAATACAAAAAAATATACATAAAATCAGCTGGGCCCGATTGTCTCATTGAATTGCTTTTGACTAATATTATTAAAACAAGTGGCTAATCTAAAAATAAATGCCTAATGGCTTTGCGTCAATCCGTTCCAGAAAGAGTCAGGCTCGGCCCATACATATATCCCTCTGCTATAGAACTTGATAACATACAGTTGCCAGATTTTGTATCCTCTCCTGCAGTAAAGTCGGTAATTTTATCGCCATTAGGCCCACAGAAAAATTTATCATTACCCTGACCGCCTGTAAGTGTGTTTATGCCTCCTTCTCCATACAGGACATTATTTCCTGAATCTCCCGTAATGACATCATTTCCGTTACCAAGAATAGAAGTGTCAGCTACTATGTTTTGATCTATCTCTTGTGAAGAATCTTGTTCAGTGTCATCGCCAGAGGTCGCTGTCTGGTCGCTTATTTGCTCCGCAGAATTTGTTGAGCTATCACCTGCAGTTTGATCGATATCTTGTTCTGAATCTTGCTCAGTGTCACCGCCAGAGCTCGAAGTTTGAACGTTTGATTGAGAGACGTCGTTCAGTGAATCATCGCCTGCAGTTTGATCGATATCTTGTGAAGAATCTTGTTCAGTGTCATCGCCAGAGGTCGCTGTCTGGTCGCTTATTTGCTCCGCAGAATTTGTTGAGCTATCACCTGCAGTTTGATCGATATCTTGTGAAGAATCTTGCTCAGTGTCATCGCCAGATGTTGCTGTCTGTACGCTTGTTTGGGCATTAGGAACATTTTGTGTGTTATCACCTGCAGTTTGATCGATATCTTGTGAAGAATCTTGCTCAGTGTCATCGCCAGATGTTGCTGTCTGTACGCTTGTTTGGTCCTCAGGAGTATTTATTGAGTTATCACCTGCAGTTTGATCGATATCTTGTGATGATTCTTGTTCAGTGTCGTCACCAGAGGTTGCTGTCTGTACGCTTGTTTGGTCCTCAGCAGAATTTATTGAGCTATCAACTAATGTTTGATCGATATCTTGTGATGATTCTTGTTCTGCATCAGCTGAAGTTTCTGCAGCTTGTTCGTTTGTTTGAGTGGCAGAATTAGGCGAAGAGCTACCCTGAGATTCTTGATCTATATCTTGTGATGATTCTTGTTCTGCATCAGCTGAAGTTTCTGCAGCTTGTTCGTTTGTTTGAGTGGCAGAATTAGGCGAAGAGTTACCCTGAGATTCTTGATCGGCTTCCTGTTTTGACTCTTGATTTACATCTTCTGTTGTTGTGGCAGTTTGGGTATTAGGTTGAGTAACAGTATTTGGTGAATTATCAGAATCGGTCTTCTGTTTGTCTTCCTGGTAGTTTTGATCTCCGCCATCATAATTATCAGCGGAAATTGTTTCGCTGGTTTTTAGTAAAGTATTATCGTCATTACCGTCATTATCTTTGCTGTCATCGGTATTGCTGTCATCTTTGCTGTCATCGGTATTGCTGTCATCTTTGCTGTCATCGGTATTGCTGTCATCTTTGCTGTCATCGGTATTGTCAGCATCTTTGCTGTCCGAGTCGTCGGATTCTTCAGCGTTAGCTACTTGAAGAGTGTTGTGATTCTTATTTATAAAATCCACATGTGGCAACATGGATATTGGTCCAGATGTAATCATTGATACCGATATTAGTATCATAAGAGAGAAAATAATCGTACTGTATTTCTTACTATTCGTAGTTTTCAATATATTGGACTCAAAAATCTGTGTTTATAAATATAGGTACACTAATCTTTTTACATCATGTCTATTATGGCTGATTACAAAGTATAGAAAGATTGGAATAGTTTTGTATACTGTTTCTTTCGAAACTAATCAATATAAAACAAAATACTGAATCCTTAGTGCTTACACTATATTATATTTGAGTAACACATAGTATAATATATACATATTTTGCATCTGATGTTGCATCTTAATTATGTTAATGATTAGTTAATAAGAAAATGTTTGGTTTGTATGATAGATACCTGCAGTATGGGTTACAAGTCAACTACTATTTGGTCCAAAATTTCTCTGGTAATTTTCTGCTTATTATAGAATTGTTTGGATTAATCATATATAGATTGAACGACCTTTATCTCCATATTGATGTGCTTCCACTTAATTTGGGAAGAAAAAGGAATAATATTAACTCAACATTTCAAGAAAATATTAGATAGTTTCATTTTCTTTGTTATTCCGGCCTTATCTCAAAGAAAAGTCATGATCCCTTGCTTCTCTGACATTAATTATCAATAGGAGAGCAAACCTACCAATAGTGATTTTTGAACATGAAGTCTATTTTCTGCTTCGTCCCAAACAACTGATTTATTTCCGTCTATCACATCTGATGTTACTTCTTGTCCTCTTTTTGCAGGTAAGCAATGCATAAAAATTGCATCGTCCTTTGAATAACTCATAAGTTTACCATTTACTTGATATTTTGGAATAAAAGTCGAACTTCTTTTGTCGTCTTCCCTTTCCTTTCCAATAGAAACAAACGTATCGGTGACTACAATATCTGCATTCTTTACAGCCTCGATTGGTTCTCGCACAATAGTAAAATCGGTTCCCTTTAGTTTCGATTCCTGTGTTACCACTTTAATGACTTGTTCTGGGGGCTCGTAGCTTTGAGGAATAGCAGCTTTGACATTTATTCCCATTTTTGCACATCCTATTAACAGATCATTGCACACATTATTTCCATCACCAATCCATGCTAGTACCAGTCCCTTAAACCTCTTCTTATATTCGAATATTGTCATTAGGTCAGCCAGAATCTGACATGGGTGGTATAAATCAGACAGTCCATTAATTACAGGGATTTTACAATTTTGGGCTAATTCTACTATTGTGTTATGAGAATAAACTCTTGCTACCAGACAGTCTACGTACAATGAGATTGTTTTGGCAGTATCTTCAATAGATTCACCTCTGGATAGTTGGAGATCGTTAGAATTTAGATAAATTGTATTACCACCTAGTTGAAACATTGCAGTTTCAAAGCTTAGTCGTGTTCTAGTTGATGGTTTTTCAAACATTAATGCAAGTGTTTTCCCAGCTAAGGTTTGATTGTTACTGTTCGCACCTTTATTCGCCTTTAACTCAATTGCATGTGAAATCAAATTTAGGATTTCTGTTTCGGTCAAATCCTCAATACTAGCGAGATATTTCTTACTTAACGAGATCATTTATATCATCATCAGTTAAATAAACAACTTCATCGTTCTCATTTTCTTTTCCAGATTTAGATTTTCCTTTATTTTCATTCTTATTCTTTTCCCTTTTAGTTTCAATTTGAACATTATCAATTGTATTCCGTTTACCATTATCAGTATCTTTCTTATCTTTATTATCCTTAAAGAGCTTGTTGAAAAATGATCCACTTTTTAATTTTGGCTCACTTATCTCCACATTTGATTCCATTTTCTCTGCCTCTGACTCATGATGCAATTGGTCATCAGTCAACTTTTTCTCATCAATAGTACCTTCTGATATTGGTTCTGATATTGGTTCTGATATTGGTTCTGATATTGATGGTTGGTCCTCACCCTCCTCATCGCTCATCAACTTGTCAACCTTTCTGGCTGTAGTTTCGTGTTCTATCCTATTGGATTGTGGATTCATATTTGGAATCTCAATTACAGATTTTTCTTTGCCAATATCATCAATGGAAGAACTTCCGCCTAGTGTCAGGTCTTTACTAGTTTTTTCATATACTCTATCTTTGAAAATAGAATCAAGAAATCTGTCATGATCAAATTCCTCCAAGTCTCCGTATCCCTGGCCTAATCCAAGATATAAGATAGGCTTATGTGTCAAATAAGCAATTGAAATGGCTGCACCGCCTTTAGAGTCTGCATCACTTTTTGTTAATATCGAACCATCATACTTTGTATATTGAAAAAATTCTCGAGCCTGGTTAACAGTATCGTTTCCCGCCAGAGAGTCACCAACAAATATTTTCATATCAGGTTTTGTAACTCGAATTATCTTACTAACTTCCTCCATTAAATTCTTTGAAGTCTGCATTCTCCCCGCAGTATCGATCAATACTACATCTATGTAATTCTTTTTTGCATGTTCTAATGCATCTCTAGCAACTGCCGAAGGATCAGCGCCATACCTTTGTGAGATTACTTTAACATTAAGATTGTTACCATGGTGAGTTATCTGTTCTATAGCACCTGCTCTATGTGTGTCTGCAGCTGCCAGAACAACCGAAATGCCCCGATCCCTTAACAATTTACAGAATTTTGCAATAGTGGTAGTTTTGCCTGTACCATTGATACCAAGAAAGATAATAGAATATGGACCAGCTTTTGATTTTTTCTTTTCCAAAATTGATTGAATAACATTTGTCTTGGTGTTAGTCGACAAGAATAACTCGTGTAAAAAAGAGTATAATTTTGTAGTGATTACCTCATCGGAATTTTCGTTCCTTTCGCGTTTTAAATCCAACATTTCTGTTTTTATTTTCGACGTCATTTCATCAACAATTTCATGAGCTACATCATTTTCCATAAGACTAATCTGCAATTCGTCCAGAATAGAATCGATATCCTTTTTAGAGAATGATTTTTGACCAAGATTCTTTGTGGTTTCAGAGAATATTTTTTTTAACTTTTCAAACAAACGGAGAACAACCTATATGTAACTAAGCTGGAGGGTGTGGTGATTTTTGAATTTCAGAATTTATTTCGTTTTGAATTTGATTCATACGTATCGCCACCTGCTCTTTCTGCGATTGTAGTTGTTTTGATGCAAGCTCAAATTCCTTGATTCTTAATTCTACATAATTCTTTGTGTTTTCTTTCGACTTTTCAATAGTAACACCTGAACCTACGTTAACTAGAAGATTAGTTACAGTGGGGACAGACACTTTAAGATAAATACCAATTCCAATCGGGACAAGAGATTCTTCCTGATTAGTCGAAGATGACAATTCTTGGATTGCCTCCGAAGCCAGATGGGCTTCTGCAATTAGTCTGTTAACTGTCGATTCTTTTGTTAAAATATCGTTCATATAAGCTTCAAGAATTTTTGATTGCTGAAGCATCTCGTTAACTTTTTGTTCAGCTGAAACTTGGTCTTTAGAATTGTCCGTAGAAGCCATATTACTATATTCTGTGAGCAAAAAACGGGCATATAACTTTGCCTAAAGTTTACCCGTGTTCCGTTGCTTTGCTTTGCATTGACTTTATAATTAGTGTATTTTTAAGCTACGTCTTTCCCTTTTTTGAAATAATATAAAACCCATGAGAAGATATTAAAAATGCTGCAAGCGACATCTTGGTTGCAAATACCAAATTCCAAGGGGTTTGAGGGTTGGGGTACGCGATACTAAGACTGTCCAAATTTATGCTTCCACCAAGCGCATTGATAGTTATTAGTGAACTCCATACAACAAAATTATAAACAAATTCGTATAGCGAAATAACAACGATTGCCAACACGATAAGCTGGAAGATAGAGCGCAGAGCTGGGGAAATTTCCTTGACTTTGTCACCACCAAGTTTGGTAACGCAGTACCATGAAACTACAGAAACAATCATCAGGTAGGTAACTAGCTTTGAAAGTCCCTTAAATGGAAATTCTGTTTTTACGAGAATTTCTCCTATCACTATTTTACCTGTGGCTGCAAATTCAATAATACTCTGGTACAGCGCGTAGAACGTAATGGCGGTCATCATAATAGCGGATATGTAAAAAACTATGAGATATACAGTCCTAGCTGATATTCTTTTTTCAATGGAGTAGTACATTATCCGTAATGTATTATCTGACAGATCTACTAAATATATAATTATTCTTGCCTCTTCATTTTGAATTTGACCCAATTCAGCGTTAGCGCAACTGTTGTTAACGGTTTATCATTTTCATGGATTGCAAGATGCCAAATTGAGATAGGTATGAGACACTAAATACATATTCAGTTCAAACTCACTTTGAATAATGCGTATAATAATATGCTCACATGAAGCCGATATCGACGGCATGTATTCTGCTTCTGTTGCCTTGATCAAATATCCAGGCGCTCATATTTCGTTCTATAATTACGGTCTAGATTATTTCAAAAGAATGTTTGATTACCTGAAAGGTGAAGCAAAGAAGGCTGTAGGCGGACTTGTGATTATTTCTGATCTTGGCATAAATGATGAGAGTGTATTACAATTATGCATAGATACAATTCGGTATCTGAAAAAGAGACGGTGGTCTATAATTTGGGTCGATCATCATCCCTGGCATAGACAAGGCCTTGCGTCAATTCGAAAATTGATTAAATTGCATCACGACCCGACTGGAAAGAAATGTGCAACTGAGATCATGTATGATAGACTCATGAACAAGAGCAAAATAGCAAAACAGCTAAAAATGATAGCGCATATCTCTGATTTTATGACGGATGTCAAGAATCATGATTCCAGAGTCTCTGAATTAATCCATTTTTACCGAAATGGTTCAAGATCCAGACAAAAACTAGAATCTCTAGTTCGAAAAGCATCGATAGGAGTGTTATGGGACCATGAGATGCAGATTGATTATATAAAATTCGCCAAAATGAGCGATTTTCAAAAAAGCAAGTCCCTTAATACATTAGTAATTAAGAAAGTCAACTCATTTGATGTGGCATTTGTTTTCACATACCCGCTTGTTCAAGCAAGCCTTTTTGCCAATGAAATATTCGCCAAAATGAAAATTGACCTGGTTATGCTCTTTAATAAGGAGGGAAAAGTAAGCATCAGAAGGAATACACACAAAATTTCATGTAATAAAGTAGCATCGTTTCTCGTTGAAGGCGGCGGACATGAATTTGCTTCTGGTGGAAGATTGGAAAGCGACCCAAGAAATTTTAATGCCTGTATAAAAGAAATGCAGACGGCGATAAAGAGATCATTGACTTGAGCTCAATCGGCCAAATGTATTGATCGTGCATATTCTACTCAAATATAGAACCTATTGCAAAATCGAGAAAAACAATTAAATTTCAATGCAATAAGAGAGTGATTGTGGCAAGCGAAAATACTGGAGAAGGCGACACTAGCACTATCCCAAGTGAAAACTCTGTAGGAAATGTTATTTACGAATGCATGCGATGCGGTACTCCTGTTTCTAACGAAGAACTCTCTAAACTCCCTGAAATAAAGTGTATTTGTGGATTTAGGGTATTTCGAAAGGCACGACAGCCTATCGTAAAGCAAGTAAAAGCAATATAATATAATTCGGTCAGACGCCAAAACTTATTTGCCAGTTTTTGGTTAAAGATATAATGAAGATTGTTTGTCCAGATTGCAGGAAACCTGCCGAGCTTTCAGATGATTTTAGCTTTGTAAAGTGTCAATTCTGCAGTCTAGAAATGACTTATGGTGAATATGTAAAGTACATTGCCTATAGGGACGTAAGATATAGAGACGTATTAAGTGACTACAAAAAATAATCCCCAGTCTAGTTATTTTTGGACGCTTCAAACATGATTTTGAATACGACCATAATCAAATTGCAAGATTACTTGATTTGATACACTGTTTTCTTTTCTTCCATTCTGTTCATTTCTTTTTTCGTCACTTACTTTTTTATCATTGTTGAAACTATAGACAGCACATCTCTGTCTTTTATTTGATAGTCAACAGGTAATCTTAAACCGTTTCTAACATCCACCGCATAAACAATACCTTTGGATAATTCCGTGTGTATGTCACTTGCAAGATCCTGCACAGTGGAACCATTTTTCATGAGAAAGGCATCTGGAAGTACGTTACCCTTTTTATCGGAAAACTTGTTTGGATCGGAAACAGGGTAAACTACGTTCATGTTTAATAACTTGAAAACAGCAATGTTTAGTGCAAACTGTACTCCTGTTCTAAGATACTCGCCTAACACATCTTTTCTGATGAAATTGAGTGCCCACTTTTGTTTTTCATTAAGAACTGTATTTTCAAATATATCAAATATTTCGTCTCCAGGAGAATATTTTATCAAACCCCTGTTCTGTGCTCTCCGCAGAGTAAGTTCAGCATCGGCACTCGAAGGAATCACAAACATATGCTTATTGCGTTCACGAAGCCTCTTGAAATTTTCTGCAGCCGGATGGAGATCTATCTTGTTTGCTACGATTAGCGAAGGTTTTGATATTTCCCTAAGAGTAGAAACAAATTTTCGACTTTCATCGGAATCAAGCTCATGTATATTCTTGTCGGCAAGATTATTTTCAGTTATTGATTTTCTTACGTGCCATTCTTTTACTCCAATACCACCAAATATCTCAGTAACAGCACGAGGCGTGTCCATGCCGGTGTTGGTCATTCTTGATATTTTCTCTCGATTTCCCTCAAATAATTTCAAATACCATAGTACTAGCTCTTCTTCTATATCTGATACATCCGCAATTGGGTCTCCAACGCCAGCTTCAGCGATTTTACCAGATGCGTCAATACTTCCTGATGCATCTACAATGTGGAGTAAGACGTCAGATTGTGCGGCAACGGATAAAAACTGGTTACCAAGTCCTTTACCTTCCCAAGCGCCTTTTATGAGTCCAGGAAGGTCTATCAGTTCTACAGGAATAAATCGCCATCCGTCTTGACAGAGAGAATTTCTTGGATTGTCAATAACTCGAAATTCTTTATGAACACACAAGGTAATTACGTGGGCATTTCCATGAATTGGTTTTTTTGTTGTAAATGGGTAATTTGCAATTTCTTCATTTCCCAAAGTAGCCGAGTTAAAGAAAGTAGTTTTTCCAGTATTTGTTTTGCCTATTAAACCAATTCTTATCACATATCTATTATTCTACCTTGATTATTTATATCTAGCAAGTAATTTGATCAAAGCTATGCAAAAATCAGAGGAGGCAACACTAACCTTATCTTGATCAAGATATCACAAGTTTATACAAATAGTTCTATATGAAGAAAATAGAAATTTCTTTAGTGATTAACTTACGTTTTATTCCATCTCAAGCCTTTAATAATTATATCATGAATCTTTAATATCAGCAAAAATGCACTCAGAATTAGGATTTCAAATCAATAAAGTTTTAGTTATAGGTCTTGGGCAATTAGGTTTGCCTGTTGCAAAATATGTGAAACAAAGAGGTTTCGAGACATTTGGATATGATATGAACTCGGAAAGAATGAAGCAGGTCGAGGAAAACTTTGGGATTAAAAGTATTGAACAATTTGATGACATTGATGTTTTTATCTTGTGCGTTTCTACGCACGATCCCGATGACGAATATACACCATATGTAGATGGTCTTTTTGAGCTAGCAAGAAAAATCGCTAAAGAAGCAAAGAATGGTTCCCTTGTTTCCATAGAAAGTACTGTGCCAAAAGGAACTTCAAAGAAAATTTTTGAAATTATAAACCACAGACTTCATGTGGCACATGTTCCTCATCGATGGTATGCCCTTGAAGAAGAAATACACGGGGTTAATCAAGTCAGAGTAATCGGTGGAGTAAGTGACTGTTGTCTAAAGACAGCACTTCAGTTCTACGACAGGAATAATGAAGCCCTTGAATTTAACGACAACACTAATAACAAAGATACAAGCCGAAGCGCTCAAAACACAGCTGTCGATCTTGGTATTCCTATGCACCCTGTATCTGAAATAGAGATTGCAGAACTGACCAAAATAATTGAAAATGCCGACAGGTATCTGCAAATAGCGTTTTCCGAGGATTTGTATCTCTACTGTCAGGCCAATAATGTTAACTTTGGAGAACTGAGAGATTCCCTGAACACAAAATGGAATGTAAAAATTCTTGAACCTCGCGATGGAGTAGGAGGACATTGTTTACCCAAGGACACAAAGATGTTCCTGCAATCGTCTAAATCAATAAAAAGCAAGATATTGATTTCCGCAGTGGAGGTCGACAAGGATTACCGAAGATTCAGAGAACTGAGGGGTGCCAGATTAATTCCGCATGCCATTAACAGTTCATAAATAGGAATACAATCTTGATCTGTTTGTATGGAATCTAAAACAATTGTAGCTTTTGGGGCACATCCGGACGACCTTGAAATTGGCATGGGTGGTACCATTGCTAAACTTTCCGCCAAGGGCTATAACGTTCAGCCAGTCATTGCTACGTTACCAAATTTTGTAAAGTCAGATACTAAAGAAGGAAGAAAGTCAGAATCAATGTTGTCAGCTAAAGTAATGGGGTGTAAATCTCCAATATTTCTTGACCTGTCTCCGGAACAGATGGTGTTTGGTAGAAAATTGGTTACCTTGATTGATTCGTTGATTACAGAACACAAACCAGATTCGGTTTTCACTCAGTGGTATGGTGATTCACATCAGGATCATCAAATTTTAACTAGCAGTGTGATTTCAGCTTGTAGAAACCAGAATAACTTGTTCATGTATGAAACTACGATACCAGGAGGCATTACAGAAAATTCATTTAAACCACAATTATTTGTAGATATCACTGAAACAATAGATATAAAGAAAAATGCACTTGAATGTTTTCAATCTCAATTTATCCGGTGCGGAGAGATTTGGATACCTGCCGTTATCGGTAGATGTTCTTATAGAGGATATCAAGTAGATGCCAAATATGCTGAAGCATTCGAAGTTGTAAAAGTCACAAAATGGTAGTGGTTATCTGAAATAGGAGGTAAAATTTGGCTAAATGTATGATAACAAAACATGATTATTTTGGAACTGATGTCCTTTATACTAAAGGCCAACTTCATAACTAGAACTTGAACTATAAACCTAGTTATTGGTGATTTCTTTTTGCTCCAGGCCAACTTCATAACTAGAACTTGAACTATAAACCTAGTTATTGGTGATTTCTTTTTGCTCCAGAACTTTTGAACAGTTTATAAGTCAATATTTTATTTCCTTTTTGCAAAGGATTTGCAAATGATGCAATGCCTGATGGGCTCGTAGCTCAGCTTGGATAGAGCGCCTGCCTTCTAAGTCTTAACAAAGAGAGCCGGAAGTCGAGGGATCGAAGCCCTCCGGGCCCGTGCCAATAATTCGCAGAATGAACAAATGTTAGTAGCGCTGGTCAGTCAAGTGTCTGGCAAATATGGCATTTTACGGTTACATTCAAGATTAATTCGGTTCCAAATTTCAACTCACGTTTATAAGAGGCTTAAATTGTAAAAATTTCAACTATGCTTGATGATAATCAGTTAAAGAGCATGATAATAAATGCTCGTGATGGAATTAAAAAACGTAATTTCACTCAATCTGCAGAATTAACACTGATTTTAAAAGATATTGATGTTAAAAAGGGATTCAGCGTTAACGAGGTGGTAAATCTTCCAAACAAGTCTACAAAGACTTCGACGATATGTGTATTTGCGTCAGGTGATATGGGAACGAGAGCAAGAAAGGCTGAGGTCAATAGAGTAATAGAACCTGATGAGTTGGACAGACTTGGCACTAACAAGAAGGATGCAAAAAAAGTTGTAAAGGCATATGATTTCTTCTTGGCCGATACTACATTAATGTCCAGTGTAGGTCGCTCGTTAGGACAATTCATGGGACCTAAGGGTAAAATGCCATCTCCGCTTCCATATGGAGCGCCTATAGAGAACATTGCAGATAGATTCAGGGGATCAGTTAGGGCAAGAGCAAAGAATCAACTCAATATATCTGCCAAGATAGGTGACGAAAAAATGCAAGACGAGCAACTTGCGAGCAATGCGCAGGCGGTTATATCAGCAGTTGAAAAGAAATTGCCACAGGGCGACAAAAATATTCATAATGCTATCATAAAATTTACAATGAGCAAACCCTCCAAGGCTTCAGCATTAGCTTCGGAGAAAAACAAAAAGTAAGGAGAGAAGTGAAAATGACTGACAACAAGCACGCGAGAACAACTTATCCTAAAGGAAAGCAAGAGCTATATCAGAAAATGATCGAACTTCCAAAGTCTTATAATGTCATAGCACTCTCTAAGGTAAACAAGGTTAGAGCCGCGCAGTTAATGATGATAAGGAAAAAGTTCCACAAAGACATCATCATCAAAGTAATAAAAAATAGGGTAACACAAAGGGCATTTGAAAAACTGTCAGATGTACATGGCATTGAGAAATTAAGTTCCCAGTTAGAAGGACAATGTGCTCTAATGTTTACCAACATAAGTCCATTCAAGCTTAACCTGATTTTTGCTCAAAATAAGGTATTCCTACCTGCAAAGGGCGGGGATGTTACAAGAATTGAAATAATGATTGCATCGGGTGACACAGGAATAACCCCAGGGCCTGTATTGTCAGAATTCAAAGAAGCAATTGTGCCTACAAAGATAGATCAAGGTACGATATGGGTTAGTAAAGATACTGTTGTAGCAAAGCCAGGCGATGTGATTTCCACAAAGCTTGCATCTCTACTTTCAAAGTTAAACATAAAACCTATTGAAGCAGGTATTGTAGTAAACTACGCGCTTTCAGACAAATTAGTATTTGAGGAAAATGATCTAAGAATTGATTTAAATGAATTTAAGAATGAATTAGGCAGAGCACACAACGAATCTATTGCCCTTGCTATCGAATCAAGTTACTTTACAAAAGAATCAATCGGATACTTATTGTCCAAGGCATCTAGAAATGCACAAACGCTTGCAATAGAATCAAACATTTTGACAAACGAGACTGCAGGACTAATAATTTCAAAATCAGTAATGAAAGCTAATAGTTTGGCTGCTCAACTAAAAAGCAAGGGTTATACGCCAAGCTAGTATCAATTATTTCGATTCAACAAGAAATAATCGCTCCCAATTTATTACAAATTTTGCTCCCAGAAATGATGTTGGTTACTTGAGCATTATGATTATGAACAAACCTGCAAAGTCCGATCAATTCTATATTAAAGAACAAATCAATGAATAAATAAAAATAGCCTCACGCAATTAGGTCCAGAAAAGAAAAACTAAGTAAATAAGGAAAAAAGGAAATCTAACCGAATAAAGAAGATAATCCTTCCAAGGCTTCTTCTTCCTTCTTTTCATCCTTTTTCTCGTCTTTCTTCTCATCCTTTGCTTGTGTCGCTCCAGCATCACCAGCAGCAGCTGCTGTTGCAGGCACGGCCATAGCCATAGGAGTTGCCTTTAGAGATTCTTCAATGTTTACCTCGCTCAAGGCAGCTACGAGAGCCTTTATCTTTACTTCATCAGGGCTTGCACCAGTGGCTTTTATGACATTTTTTACATTATCTTCAGTGATATCCTTGCTTAATTTGTGTAGTAATAATGCAGCATATACGTATTCCATTTAAAGAATGCCTATTCATGACCATAATATAAAACTTTCAAAATCAAAGTATTTTCGTACTTCTTGCAACTGCGTACATATGGTCCTTCAGATCTCTTTCATAGAGCGAATTCATTTTTTCTATCAGAATTGCTCTTGCTTGCATTCTGTCCTCCTCAGTCTTGGCCCTTAACACGTTAGCAAAAAGTTCAGCAAGATTTTCTTTTAGCCATCCATCCAGTACGTGAAATCGCTCTTCATTTATCCATTTTGCTTTCGACGAATCAATATCGATGTCTTCATCAAAAATACCAGTTTCAACATAATCAATTAGCATGAATATACAGTTATTTGGATCAGGATCTTGAAGAACAGCTTTTGGTCTGCCATCACCTCTCCCAGAAGTTACCTTTTCAATAAGTCCTTCAGGAATGATATATGAACCTCTTACCCTTGCAACTGAATCAGCTAATGAAGTAATTCGTCCTATCACAAGTCTTAATTTTCCAGAGTATTCCTGGGAAAGAAATACGTAATCTCCCTCCTTTATCTTGGCCTTTCCAAATAACATATCAAATTGAGTTTTAGTAAATTATTTAATACTTGCGATAAAAGTACAACCTGTTTTATTGAGTGAAGCTCACCATAGTACCTTGTTTCTAACCTGCCCGTTCAAATTTTAATATTAGTAAACTCGATATCTGTTGCTATGCCAAGGGTATTTGTAGCCGCAGACATACATAGAAAAGGTGAACTTGAAAACATTCAAAAGAATCTGATATCTTGTTTGAAACTTGAACATATTCATCTAAAACTTGTAAAGCCAGAAAATTTTCATTTTACACTAATATTTTTTGGCGAAATTAATGATTCATTACTTGATAAGATAGTTACAAAAATTTCAGAAATAGAATTTCAGTCATTTAGAATAAATTATGGTCCAATAGGCGCTTTTCCAGATATTAAGCGGGCTAAAGTTATATGGATAGGATTGGATAAAGAAACAAAACATGCGTTCTCTCAAATGTACGATATTGTCATATCTAAACTAAAGGAACTGGATCTAAAGTTAGAAAATGAGATGGAAAAAGAGATAATACCACACATAACACTATTTAGGGCAAGGAAGGTGCCACTTTGTTTGGATCTACAACAAGTCCAGTCAGATAATACAATTGATGATGTAATCGATACAATTTCAGTAAAAAAGAGCCTCATGACCCCTCATGGTCCTATATACGAGAACATAATATCCGTGAAGGGCAAATGAATTCTACAGAAAACGCGATACAAAAAATATCAGCGTCTTCAGCTCCATCAAAATCAGGGCAGAAGAAATTAGCAAAAATATCAAATGATATAAAAAATGAAATTTTGAACTTTAAAGATAAAAGAATTTTAAAAGTCATTTTAGGTGGATCGTTTGCGAAAGGTACTTGGCTTGATAACGATACTGACATTGACTTTTTTGTAATGATAGAACAAACGGTAGATCGAAAGGAATTTGAAGAACTGGGCAAAAAAGTTGGTTTTCATGCTTTAAAAAAATACAAACCTTACTTACGATACTCTGAACATCCGTACGTTGAGGGGAAGGTTGACGGAATAAGAGTAAACATAGTACCTTGTTACAAAGTTGAAAAAAACAGGTGGAAAAGCGCCGCTGATAGATCGCCATATCACACTGATTTTATGCAAAACATGCTAAATGAATTTTTGAAAAGTCAGGTAAGAGTCCTCAAATTGTTCTTAAAATCAATAGGAACATATGGTTCACAAATATCCATTTCCGGTTTTAGTGGTTATGTAACTGAGGTACTCATCTTAAAATATGGTTCTTTTAGGAATGTTCTGCAAATATTTTCCGAACTTAGGCCAAATTACGTCGTTTCGATAGATACTCCGGATGAAAAAATAATCTCCAAATTTAAGAGCCCCATTATAATAATTGATCCTATTGATGCGAATAGGAACCTTGGTGCTGCCATATCAGCAGAGTGTGTTGCAAAATTTGTGCTAGCATCAAGACACTTTTTGAATGATCCTTCTTTTGAATTTTTTAAAGTATCACACAAGCCCTATGCAAAAACTACAAGGCAAATTAAATCAAATTTGCTTGTAGTAGAATTTATGATTCAAAGAAGGAGTCCTGACATACTATGGGGCCAGCTAAAAAGAAAACTGGCTAGCATTTCAAAACAGCTTGAAAATGCAAGATTTGAAATAGTTAAAACATTCTGCTTTACTGATGAGCAGGAACGCGCAGTATTTATCTTTATGGCAGAGCTTGCAAAATTGCCAAAATTAACTGTTAATTATGGCCCTGAAATATTTCTAGGTGCAGAAACAGATGCATTTATCAAAAAAAGAAAGAGCAAATCAATTATGATGTACACGAAAGGTATGAGAATTATGAGCATTGAGGAAACCAAGAAAAGACCGATTAAGGAGCATACAAGTTTAATAATTGAAAAGGACCTCAAATCTGGTGTTAAAACTGGAATTGCTTTAGATCTTTCAAAAGGATATTCTATCTATTTGGCAAATGAAAGAGTGTTGAATAGTTTTGTTTCCACCGCCATTAATCACATGGTCCGTGATGGAGAATTTATTAGACACAGATAATAGGAAAAGTCTAGAATTTTTGCTGACTTATCCTTTATTTGATGAAAAGACTTTTGATAGTAGGATGACAGAATTGTCATCTATGGATATTAACTCGGTATTCTCATTTGGTAATGTACAATTGAAAATGGCCCACATAATAGGTAAGGGATCCGTTGGCTTGGTAACTCTGGTCAAGTACAAAAATAAACTTCTAGCGTTGAAGATAAGAAGAACTGACGCTAATAGAGTGAATATGTATGATGAAGTACTATATCAATCACTTGCAAACTCAATCGGGATTGGTCCTTTTCTCGTAAATTTTTCTGAAAATTTCATATTGATGGAGTTTATCAAAGGGTCAAACATTGAAAGTTGGTATAAATTGCAAACATCTAACAAAAAGTTGCTACGTTGTACTAATGCAATTCTTCAACAGTGTTTCCTTCTTGACTG
>JAHEZK010000049.1 GCA_023251115.1 Nitrosomicrobium frigidum (SeqCode)
ATTCCCAAATGTTTTCTCCAAATGTTATTTTCTTGTTAAGTAAAAAGTTACCAATTGAAGCAACGCAAACGCCCAGAATAAGAGATAGCCCGTACTGGATGTGATAATAATTCACGAGATGGATTCATGAATACTCTGTAGACTTTGTGTTCTAGAATACATATTCTACTTTATTCCCTAAAATAGGAATACTGCAATGAAGTAGGATGGTGCAAAATCATCAAGTGTATAGTTTGAGTATACTCGGGCATTTAAAATTAATGCATTGGAAAGGGGCTGATTTGATGACACACCAACTCGACACTTACTCATTCTGGTTAAGTGGATTGGACAATGGGTCGTCATTTAGTATTTTCACGAATTGTCACTTATATATAAATATTTTTCAGTTTGTGTACGAAATATATTTTAGTGAGTAAAGACCAAAAATATAAGATGAATCCCAGCAAAATATTATTTGCAAGCATACTAGCGCTAGCTATTTCGCTGACAGTTTTGGTTTCTGTATCAATCGTTGAACAGATACATGCAGCAAAATATTCATTCAAGGCACAATTAAGTGGACAAGATGAAGTTCCTGCAGTTGAAACGAGTGCAACAGGAGAGGCTAAGTTTACAATACCTGCAAACGATACTATCAAGTTTAGAGTAAATGTGACAGGAATAATGAATGCTACCGGAGCTCATATCCATATGGCTAAAGCCGGAGAGAATGGAGACGTGATTGTAAACCTTTTGAATGCTCCAGAAACCAAACATAAGGACACAGCTTATGGAATGATTTTGAGAGGAAACATTTCCGACTCTAGTCTAAAAGGTGCTATGCAAGGCAAGACTTTAGATGATTTGAGCGCTGCAATGGAATCTGGTGATACATATGTTAATGTCCATACCTCTGAACATCCAGACGGTGAAATTAGAGGTCAGCTAAGCAACACAGACAAACCAGAACAGTCAAGTAGTTCAAATTCCAGTGAAGTTGGCTTCTCTACGCTGACAGAATAAGGGTTAAGAACCCATCTTTATTTTTTGTTTTTTTTCTTTTTTTGATATCTTTTACTCAATAAACTTATTACTTCCGGCTTTAATTTCCAATTTCTTTTCTAGTTTTAGTGATACGGATGCAATTTACTGACCAAAGTACATATTCATGCTAGTTTTTATTGTACAAAATAGCTAAACCCTGTTTACAATGAACCGTAATCATAACCCCAAACTAATTCTAATAAACTAAGGACGTCAGAAAATTGAAACATGTTCCATCATTTTGAATAAACTACATGACGTTGGTCAATATAACATTGAAATGGATCTCTTGTTCTTCTGAAAATGTGGTTAAACTGCTTCATTCAAATGTTACTTCTATTTCAAATGCAGATATAGTGATTTTAGGGGTACCAGACGAATCAAGGTCTCATGCGAAAAGAAAGGGTGCAAGTAAGGGTCCCGATAGTTTAAGATTAGCATCGAATTACTATGAATTTTTTGAAAGAGATGGCAATATTATTCCAATATGCCCTATGTCAGGAACACTGGAGAACAAAAGTATTCTTGACTTTGGCAATGTGGCTAGGGACGATCTATATAGACTGATATTTGACTTAGTTTCCGCGAAAAAAGTTCCCATAACTATTGGAGGAGATCATTCAATTACGACTCTTATTCTGAATGGAATATATGATGCCTTGGAAAGTGATAAGATAGCTCTTCTGTACTTCGATGCACATCCGGATTTCGTTTCTTCAACAAGGAACTATTATGGGTCGGTCATTACAGATTCGTCAGAGTTTATCAACTTTACAAAAAGTATGCTCATAGGGACTAGAGCAGCTGAATTGGAAGAATTAGAAAATGCATCAAAGAAAAAATTAGAAATCATTACACCTCTAAATATAATTGAAGTAGGCGTAAATGCAATCATTAAAAAGATCATTTCAAAATGTCGAACAAGCAAGGTGTATTTGTCCATAGACTTAGATTGCATGGACCCTGGAGTTGCTCCCGGAGTATCAGTGCCCGCTCCCGGAGGACTTTTCCCTCTTGATTTAATTTACATGATAAAAAAAATAAGTGAGAATTTGCAAGTTGTGGGAATGGACATAGTAGAACTGTGTCCTGACTATGACTTTAACCAAAATACCGCCAATCATGCATCGCGTATTCTAATGGAAATGATCTCTTCATTAAAGATCAGGTAGTGCAAGTCTTGACCTCAGTGGAACGGGTCTTTTGACCGGACAGTGAGCCTTTGTGAATAGGAGTATGATAGGGAGTAAGAATGTGAGTAAGAACAGGTTCTATATTGTGTTACAGTCACTTTATGGCTGATTCTCTGTCTATGATTTCCTTTGTAACTCCGGGCTTTGCAAAATTTTCAGCTATATTCTTGTATGTCTCTATCTCGTGCTTGGAAAGAGGACGTATCTTTTTCATTGCCTCTTCAAAATTCTTCATCCGGACCTTTAATTCGGATTTTGCCTCCTCGGCTTTCTTTGGATCTTTATATTTTTCTATATGCGCCCTCAGGGCAAGCATTACTGCAGCAGATGCAAGTCCAGCTAAATCGGCTCCCGTATATCCTTCTGTCTGGGCGGACAGTACATCAATTTTGACATCATCGGCTAATGGTTTCTTCGAAGTATGTATTTTAATAATCTGAGTCCTGGCTTCTTTGTCTGGCGGAGGCACAAACAAGAGTCTGTCAAATCTTCCAGGCCTCAACAGAGCTGCATCAATAATATCCGGTCGATTGGTAGCCGCAATAACAATCACATCTGACAATACTTCAAGTCCGTCAAGTTCCGTTAGAAGCTGACTGATAACTCTTTCAGTAACATGTGAATCACTTCCCAATCCTCGTGTTGGGGCAATAGCATCTATTTCATCGAAAAATACAATACATGGAGAAGCCTGCCTCGCTTTTCGAAAAATTTCCCTTACACCTTTTTCTGATTCGCCTACCCATTTTGAGAGCAATTCTGGACCCTTTATGCTGATAAAATTTGCTTCGCTCTCATGTGCAGCTGCTTTTGCCATCAGCGTCTTTCCCGTACCGGGAGGCCCGTAAAGAAGTATGCCCTTAGGTGGAGTAGCGTCTGAATGCACAAATAGTCCATGATACTTTAGTGGCCATTCCACTGCTTCTTGCAGTTCTTGTTTAACTTCTGCTAGTCCGCCTATATCTTCCCATTTTACGTCCGGAATTTCTACGAAAACTTCGCGCAAGGCGGACGGTTCTATTTCCTTGATTACACTCATAAAGTCGTCCATTGTTACTATTATCTTCTTGAGAATATCGGACGGAATGTTCTCCGTAGTAAGATCAATTTCAGGAAGTACCCTTCTCAGGGCCCTTATCCCTGCTTCTTTTGCAACGGCCTGAAGATCTGCTCCAACAAAGCCATGCGACATATTCGCTATTGTACCTAAGTCTACATCCTTCTGCAATGGCATCCCTCTCGTGTGAATCTGAAGTATTTCCAATCTACCTTCTTTGTCGGGCACGCCTATTTCGATTTCCCTATCAAACCTGCCGGGTCTTCTGAGAGCAGGATCAATTGCGTTGATTCTGTTCGTAGCTCCAATTACAACCACCTTTCCTCTTGATGACATGCCATCCATCAATGATAGAAGCTGAGCTACGACTCTCCTTTCTACCTCACCCGACACCTCTTCTCTCTTTGGAGCAATTGAATCAATCTCATCTATAAAAATAATAGCAGGTGCGTTTTCTTCAGCTTTCTTAAAAATTTCCCGTAATCTTTCCTCAGACTCACCATAGAATTTGCCCATTATTTCAGGTCCTCCAATTGTGTAGAAATTGGCATTAGTTTCATGTGCCACGGCCTTTGCTAAGAGAGTCTTCCCTGTACCAGGAGGTCCATGCAATAATACCCCCTTCGGCGCCTCAACTCCAAGTCTCTTGAACAGTTCTGGGTGTCTCAATGGGAGTTCTATCATTTCCCTCAGGCGGGAAACTTCATTTTTTATCCCTCCGACGTCCTCATACGAAATTGAGGGAACGTCGCCTTCTTTTGCGACTTGAACTGCTTTTTCGCTCTCTTCTGTTATCGTCATTTCAGTAGAGTCTTCAATTAAAACTGGTCCTGAAGGTTTAGTGGAGATGACAACAAGATCAACTCTTTGACCCATTATTGTTAACGGAAAAATATCGCCTGTATTTAGCAAACTTCCTAAAAGATACTCTTTAAGATACCCTTCTGCTCCAACAATTCGAAGTGGTTCTGTTGGTGCTAACGTAACTTTTTGTGCACTTTTTACCTCGACCTTCTTTATTTCAACAGACTCGTTAATTCCTACATCCAGTCTGTTTCTCAGATAACCATCTATTCTTACAAGACCCTTGCCTCTATCCTTCTCTCTTGCGGGCCAGGATAGAACAGTTGTTTTCTTGCCAAGAGACGAAATTTCCAATGCATCACCTGCAGATAGATCAAGTTGCTGGGCCACTTCGGGGTCTACCCTAGCAATTTTTCTCCCCACGTCGGATTGTTCTGCTTCGGC
Source organism: Nitrosomicrobium frigidum (SeqCode) (assembly GCA_023251115.1). Taxonomy (GTDB): domain Archaea; phylum Thermoproteota; class Nitrososphaeria; order Nitrososphaerales; family Nitrososphaeraceae; genus TA-21. The sequence goes on from JAHEZK010000049.1 coordinate 4,525, forward strand.
TACTTTCAAATTAGTTCCAACGTCATTATTTCTAGAATCCCTTTCATCACTCAAACGAGATCATGATTAGTACACATACATTATATTTAAAAATCACACATTATTTCAATGGTTAACAGTAGACGCAATTTGTTATACCTTGAGTTTTAGAATGAAAATTCAATATCAGAGACCCATAGATTACTGATAACATACTGTGATGATTTTTAGATTTAGAACCTGATATCTTAAAAATTGAAGAAATGACACTTTTTGTTACTAGAGAAGCTAAAACGTTGGATCTGGGTGACCGTTATTGTGATCAGCAATATTATACATCGTTTCTATATATAATTGGAAGATACCAAAACTATCAAGTTTCTATAATGTCAAGAATTGCATTTTCATAAATAAATTTCAGTTTTTTATAAATATCAAGACATGTAGGCCTATCAAATAAAAGCTTCTCGTAAACGATACATTTTATGGGATCAATAATTTCTCTTCCACATAATGCGCATCTGGCCACAATTCTATATAATCTAAAATGTATAAAAGAATTTATATACAAAGTACGTGATGACTACCCCTCTGACTAAATTTTCTTAATTATTCTATTGGTTAATAGGTCGAGTTCATCAGAGCTATCGATAAATGTGCTTGATTTTCCAAAAACGGCCTCAAATAGCCTATCTAAATACTTCTGAATATGCGGAGACGTGAGCCATAGATCTTTATTTCCATATTTAAATCCGTACCGTTGTGAACTTCCTAATAATTCTCTTTTCTCAAGTTCATCCAAATAACTGGATGAAATTCTACTTTCATCAAAATTGTTTTCTCTTGCTATCTCATCAATAATAAAATGTATACCTGATCCATGTTGAGCAGCTGCTTTATGTCTGTATGCTATCTCCTTTGGAATGCCCAATTGATCTGCCAATTTTCTATGAACATGTTTTCCAAGCTGATCATTTGGACCTTTAACATTGAGTTTTGGATTGATATCAAAAGCAGTTTTGATGACTTGCCTGTCTAAATAAGGCTCCCTCATTTCTATTCCATGTGCCATAGTAGTTTTGTCCTCTCTTTCCAATGTTTCCTTATACAGTAAAAAAAGATCTTCTATCATATGATCACGTAGAGAAAAATATCCTTCAGTTGCTACAATGTTTGGGTACCACGAATAACCTCCAAATATTTCATCTGCGCCTTGACCAGAGAATACTACTTTAACATGATCTTTTTTAGCCAAAGCCATCGCCGAATAGATAGGCAGTGCAACTTCAACTTGCAGTGCGTTTCTTTCTTCAATTGCATGAATTATTTTTGGTAACATCTTTTCAGTACTACGTTTCGTTATAATGTTAACTTTAAGCGTCAACTGAAGCTCCTCAGCTACTTTATCTGCAAATAGAATATCCAAAGAGTCCGGAGTGCCCGCATTATAACATATTACTTCCTTAACCATATGTTTGGCTAGCCATGCAACTAGGACGCTGTCAATTCCACCTGAAAATATGATTCCTATTCTGTCAAGTCCCTCTGTACGCTTTTTCATTGAGAGCGTCAATGCTCTTTTGTATGCCCTAATGGCATCTTCAAATGTGTTGTATCGAAAAGTCCGCATATTAGATTCCAGAGTCTTTGGAGGTTCTGCGATTCTATATTCTCTTAAATTACCTTTATTATTAATTATAACAGCATGACCCGGCATTACCCTCTTGACAGATTTCTTTCGTCCTAAAAGCCATATTGCTTTTTGTTCAGACGCAAATGTTACTTGTTGAGGATCCTCACAATAGTAAAGCTGTCTGACGCCCAATAAATCTCTAACAAGGGCTATTTCGCCTGTCTTATGATCTTTTACCGCAATACTATATACTCCATCCAATATTCTTGCCATTTTTCTTAATGCTTCTAACAAACTTCCTGACTGGGTTAATTTTTCTTCTAGGAAGTGAATTATGACTTCACTGTCTGAAGTACTAACAAAATCATGATCACTGCGCAATCTATTTCTTATTTGTTTATAATTGTATATCTCACCGTTATGTTCTAATGTCAGTCTCCCGTCACAACTTGTGAAGGGTTGTCTTCCTAACTGACCGCCAACAATTGCTAACCTAACATGTCCTAGCCCAAATCTTCCATCGACATAAGGCACGGATAGTTCAGACGACTCCAAAGAATTGGGTTTATTTTGTCCAACCTGTATTGCAACTCCATCAGGCCCACGATTATGCATACAAGATAGCATCAGGATAAGATCCTGAGTTACACCTTGGTTATTTTTATTTAAAATACCGGCTATTCCACACATTTTTTCCTCTCACTAACGTTATAATGTAAATGATAATTCAAAAGATAATCCCTTACAAATTATACTTTAACATGATTTATCAGTGTCATATACTGATTCTAGGTTTTTATTTTTGTTCATATATATATACTGTCTAAAGCCAAATATTAATCATTAATAACTATGAGTGTCTCTAACATCATTTTATCTAAATAATTCCCAATTCAATCCCTATTTTCTTAAATTTACAGTATATTCACTATTGTGTATTTTATTCTGAAATCTTGCAAAATCAGGCGTATTAGATAAAAGAACCATTTATTTGGGAATATGCAACTAAATTTAAATCAGCTAACTTAATTAGTAAATGATTCCCGACCTAGATAAAATGAAATGGAGATTACAATAAGGTATTTTGATACCTTAAAATAGTAAATATACAACTAGCCACTTCATGCAAGAATACCATGCCATAAACTGAAAACAGAATAAATCTGTTTTATTGAAAAAATAATTTGTCGATATGGATTTTTGGGAACGTATGATCAAACGAACCAAAATGAGCAACGTATTATTGTAATAAGACATCGACTTGGAAAAAAAGGCTCCCATTTTCTACATGGATATCTAAAATCAACACTAAAAAATACACTCGATTTAGATAGTACTTTTGAACTTACTGAATCGTCCCTCAATCTACAGATCAGTCGATAGCACGCTACTTTAGCATGATTGTTTGTATATCCGAATGATAAATGATGTGTTTTACTCTCAGACATTGCGCAGAATATGGGAGATTTCTAATTATGCGTTGCCGATATAATCAAATAATTTTATAATACCTAACAATTTGTACGTTGATAAAATGCAATCAAGGCGGATATCGATTTCAGAGATATCTGCCACTTTATCGGACGACTTGAAGGAATCGACTACTTTGTTAAGATATAAAGAACTATAGAATGTATGGGAGAATTTGCACAAGAATAACATTCCTCATTATCGAAACGATCGATGGTTCATCCTTTGGAAATAGCTAATATTAACTCGATTAATACTTTTAAATAATGGAATTGGAGGTCAATGTGTGTATTGATATGGTTATCCTACAATGTCATCATAAATGCTGCTTCAGTAGAACTTACCACATTAAAGAACAGACGTTATTACCAGAAGGAAATCTGGTCACTTGATTATCGCACCAAGTGAACTAATTTAAGAAGACTAGGATGGATTTGCTATTTATTTTATGAAAGCATATACAAAGAAGTGATCGATAAATTTTCGAAAAAAACGAAGCATATGTTTTTAGTTTTATCAAATAACCTAGTAAAATTAGAATATCATTTCATCGTGATTGCTCTTCTATTATTGGAATATTTGATACTCCTATCATGTACGTTAAAATCTCCTCATCAGGTCTATCTTTAATAGTAAAGAAGTTCATTGTTTGATTTTTTGCAAGTTTCAAGAATTCATATAATTCAGTGTCATTGAGCATTATTTTTGATTCCACCAATACTTTGTTGAGCCATTGTATTTCTTTATAATTTTCTGGAATTTCTAGTTTTTTATCTTCTCGAGAGGGTTCAAATTTTCTAGCTATTAAATAGAGTTTGCCATTAGTATTGTTTGCCCAATCCTTGCATTTTTGAAATAGTAGTTCAGGAAGATTATTCACTTTTCTTAGAAAGTCAATTGAGTATTGTATTGGGTCTAGTTTCTTAGTAACATCTGCTGTGTATGGATCACATTTGTGAATATCCTGAATTCTCCGATTTTCTGAACCGGCTCCAATCTCCATGGTAAGAGTTGTCAAGCAATTTTCGCAAATATCAGTTTTAAATCCTATTACGTTTTCATATTTTCTAGTAATTTTATTTTGATATCCCGGAATTTCGTTAAATGTGTTATATATAGGGTTACCGATAAAACCGCTATACAATTGTGTGGGAAGTCGAGGGAAATATTTTACTGGATTCATATTTAATGATTGATTTATAGATTTCAACTTCGTCTGCAATTCAACGAGTCGAAAAATTCGATCCAAGTTTTTATCAAGTACATCGTCGCTATTTTTCATATGTGAAGTATTAGAGTAAAAAATATCATCTTTCCATGGCTTTCTAAAAACATTATCTTCGTCTTGAATTAAATACGAATGACGTGGAGTTATGGTAGGATTAAAAATTGAATTGCCAGAAACATATTCTAAATTTGGTTTTCCTATAGCATTGTGCTTTCTTTCAATATGACGTTTCAAATTCCCATGCCGAGTGGAAAATTGAGCGCAATGAGGACATCTCCATATTTTTTTCACCTATTTTCATCTTCTTTTATTTTCGAACAACCGGAGTGACTCCAATAACTCCGAGTTTAATACAACTGATAACATCTAATGTGAAAATGACTAATAAAGCTTAGGATTTGACATAATGTAGATTATATCTCAATTCAAAGATGATCATTAAATGTTTAAGTTATTGACTTGGAGGATTTATTTGAAAAAGATTTTGATTTAGGAATTAAAAATTTGATATGGAGTATGAATGAAATATGAATGAATATCCCATACTCTAATATTCTTCAATTTAACAAATTATTTTAAGAAACATCTCTTTTATGTGTTGATGAGTTTCTCTAGTTATTTTTCCAATCCTCTTTCTGACAAGTGATTTTTCAATACTAAAGATCTTGTCAATCTTGGCCTGACTATCTACTATAAGCTTACCAGATTCCAGATCTTTATTTGTTACTAGAATTGTATGGTCTCTTAATTTAAGGTTTGATGTCAGAGGAACGGCAATAAAATCTTTAAACTTTTTATTATATGAATCATTTGACATTACAATAACAGGTCTTACTTTTGATTCCTTGAGGTTGGAAAATGGAAAAGATATCAAAATTATGTCTCTTTGTGATATCAATAATTAGTCACGTCAATTGATGATTATTTTAGATATTGATCCCAAACATCATCTACTTTATTAAGCCATAATTTTTTAAGTGAAAGTTCAGATATGGCTTCTATATCTTTAAACTCTTTATCCAATTGTTTTGAAATCACTTCTGATTTTTCTAGCATGATCTTTTTGCCTTTTCGTATAAGAAGAAGTTTGTCACCTTTTTTAATTCCAGTTATTCTCTGGATATCTGCTGGTATTGCGATTTGACCTTTTTGAGAGACAGTAATTGTTTTAAATTGTAATCCATTTTTCATGAGAAAAGTAAGAAGTTTCTTACTAATAAGGATTAAGTAAAAAAATATTATTTTAACTCCTCCCATACACGAATTTTAAGAGTAAGCCTTATCGAAACCTTTCAATTCAAAACGATGGACTGGGTGGGATTTGAACCCACGACCTTTTGCTTGCGAAGCAAACATTCGTACCCCTGAACTACCAGCCCTTAAAATGTTGATCTCTAACCCTGATATAAAACGTCACAATGGTTTT
>JAHEZK010000100.1 GCA_023251115.1 Nitrosomicrobium frigidum (SeqCode)
AATTTGTCAGCAATCTTTTATGACAAATACTAATCTAAAATTCGCATTGAGGATTCACTGTCTCTCATCCATATCCTTCCCAAGACATACAATGCGAATCCTATAACTCCCCACATTGCTAAACTAGTAATTATCCTCACCACAGAAATTTGGTCATAATCTAATGGAGCTCTGGCGGTATTTGCAAAGTGAAGTAATACTGGAGTGATAATTGTATTTTCTACTGGGAAATTTAGGAGGTAGTGAAAATTATATTCCCCAGGTAACATGCTTACCCTGTTAATTTCCCAACCTATGATAAACCCATAAATTAAAAACACATACACCAATCTTTTTTTGGTAAACAACCAGCCGATCATATCATGAACCTTAGTATAACAATTTTAGTTATGACTTAAAACAATATGGTAGATTTTACATTTCCACAGTCTTTTCAAATTATGCAGTTTACGAATAAATTGGTCCACAGTTTGGAAATACAGGAAGACCAGTAAACATAGTGATAACAAGAGCAGATAGATAGATGGTTACAGCTGCTGGAAGACAAGTGAGAATAGCAATCTTCACTTTGGTGAGAATAAATATTATTCCAAACGAGAGAACCAATAAACCAGGTCCAAACAAAAATACCGAATAACACGCTGTGAAGTTTTCTCCTAACACAAACGTGTAATTTGTATACGAAATCAGTATCAGTGAAAATCCCACTAGTATAATTGGAATCATATATTTTGACTTTGACTTCAAGTTTAATTTCATGATCAAATCTAGAAAAGAAGTGACAATTAGTCTGGCAGCTTGATTTTGAACTCTTGTCAATGACTTTTCAAATCTGACCAGAATCCATCCAAAGAGTGTCAGAGAAGTAACAGAAATAATTAGACCAAAAGCAACATAATTGTTCCAGTTGATAGAGTTTAGATAAACAACATATTCTTTTGCTACTGTTTTGTCATCTGCGGACAGATAGAAAAACTGCCATGTGTTATCCTTGAATGGTAATTTTTCTAACATTTCGTAAGCACGAAAAGCTTTGATGTTTGTTTCAGACTTGCAAATATTACGGGAGTAAAATGCGTAGTCGAAACAGTTCCTACCTGTTTCTTTATTTTTCTCAAAAGCACTATCTGCCTTTACAAAAGCATCCGAAATGCCCAATTCTTCAATGGGTTTTTGGTCTTGTGATATGATTTTTAATCCATCTATGATAAAATCTGATCTTGTTACGGTGAGCTTAAAATCATGAAAGAGATAAGGTATAATTCCAGCTGTTATGACAATCACTGCAGCTACTATGGATATGGAAATAATAAGCGAAGTTTTCATACACAAAATTCTATGATTGTCTTATAATAATGTGATAAACTATGTTGGCCTGGTTTGTAGACAATGCAATTTATCAGCAATCTCTAAATCTATGCAAAATGGCCAAATCAGTAGAACCCTTTAAGAATATACAAAATGAAATTTTGTTGGATTGGACTCACTAATGATTGCCATCGCACTAGGAATGATAATTTTAATTGGAATTTCAATTTATTTCATATTTGCAAGTCCTGAAGCAATTCCAACAAAAGGCCAACTTAAAATATTTCATGCAGCAGATTCGGTCGTTCTACCTGATGATTTCGGTGAACCAAAATCTAGAATTCTCTGCCATATCAATGAAGAAAATGACGCCGTATCTCTTGTAGCCACTTCAACAGGTGGATATATCCAATGTCCTGTAAACTGTGAAGTGATACAGGATATGTGTGTCTATCCTTTATCTGATGAACAAATTATCAGAGAATTACGGAAAGGACCTCAAGGATTGACACATGGGGAGGAAATGTTTGTAATGAGATTAGTCAATTCTGATCCTAAAATAAAACAAATCATAGGGGAGAGACCCTACTTCACAAATTGCTGCTCATACATGTCAGAACTAGGTCCATTACCTCGAAACTATACACTGGGAGTTATTTTTAACATGACAGACAAAGTCGAAGTTGTCAGTCTGGCTTTTGATCTACAATCCCTCAAAGTTGAAAAAATAATCGTCGACGAGTCTCCGTGGATTGGATCACCAGGAATACCAACTGATCCACAATTAAAACAGCATATACCAGATACCACACAGGTCGTACCAAGAGGTGACCTCTTTTCACAACAACCCCTTAGAATAATTGGATTAAACGAGACTCAGTATGTCGGACAAGAAATAGAATTTACTGTACAATTCAATGGCACCAAAGCCGGCTGTTATAGTTATCCAACTCTATGGATAGAAAATTCTGATCATCAAAAAGTTTGGGAGAGCAATTTTATTGTTGAATTATGCGATCCAGAACTTACACCAAAGCATATAGAACAAGATTGGAAGATAGGAAATGTGCCCCTAGGTACACCTATAGTTAACAAACCAGGATTCTACCAAATGTTTGCGGAATTTGAGAATGACATAACACAAAATGACTTTTGGGTAAACCCGCAAATATCCACAATAATAATTTCTAACAAAACTTTGGGCCAAACAGAAAATAATCTTGTGCCACAAATAATCAAAGTAAAAATCAATCTAAACAATACCGTAAGGTGGGAAAATCACGATAATTCACCAATAAACATACAAGCAGACAACGCCTCGTATTTCAATTTTTTTGATCTGACAAATTTTGATATTAACGAGAGCTCGTTCTTGCTACCAGGGAAACCATTTGAGTTCACATTTGACAAAGAGGGAACTTTTGGATATCACGGCAAACCTTGGCAGAGGGGAACCATAATTGTTCTTCCTCCTGATGAGGGAATGGTACAGCTGCAGATCCAGCAGCCAGATTCTTTTGATGACATGGAGTACTCGCTTAAGGTAGCTGCAAGAAAGGGCTTTCTTGTAAGCTGGTATAATATTGACAATAAGACCCATACCATAACAAGCAAAAATGATAATGGCAAGTCTTTTGACTCTAGGCAGATTCCTCCTCGTGCTACATTTACACTTGATACCTCTACTCTAAAGACTGGTTATTACCAATATTTTGACAAACTAAACCCAGATCTTTCTGATACCATAAGAATAATAGATCCAGGAGAATTTGATGATAATAAAATAATCCAAGGTACAAAAAGTCTAGACGAAGTTCAAGCTTTTCTTAAAAAATATCCTAAAGCATTTTCTTATGTTGATCACGACTTTTTTGATATGGTCACGTTTGGAATGATAAAAAATGATGAAAAATATTCGCGTTTCCTTAGATTACAAATATTGCTGGATGAATCAGGATCTCCAAATAACATATTTGTCACTTGTGGTTATGGAGGAATAGGTATGGAAACCACTAACGCTTTTGAATACCTGAAAACCGAAAAATGTCTCCAACCAGAATCATAAAAATGCTTGATCCTAAATTGTGTGTACCTTCCAAATTATCAGCAATCTCTAAAAGTTTTGTTAATTCGAGAACTTTCTACTTTTGTAATTGAAAGATTATGATGTCAATTTCTTCATTCAACGCATCTCTATAATCAGCATTATCTGAATAATCTT
>JAHEZK010000050.1:0-7801 GCA_023251115.1 Nitrosomicrobium frigidum (SeqCode)
CAAAAATGACAAGTCACAATCACAAGGCATGCAATTGAATCCGGAAGTACAAGACGATAATAATCAAGGTACCAACAACGATAATAACCAAGGTACCAACAACGAGGATAACCAAGGTACCAACAACGAGGATAACCAAGGTACCAACAACGAGGATAACCAAGGTACCAACAACGAAGATAATAATAACCAAGGTACCAACAACGAGGATAACCAAGGTACCAACAACGAAGATAATAATAACCAAGGTACCAACAATGAGGATAACAATAAAGTTGAAACTAATGGCTTAAACTTGAACTTTGAGAAGAAACAGGACAAGATAAACGAGAAGATAGAGAAATTTAAAGATAAGATTAGCAAAGAAAATAATGGAATTTTGTTAAAACAACAGGAAGAGAACAAAATTGCAAATGATAACAATGATCAGGACCTCCATATTTCTGGATTAGACCTAAAGATTCAAAATATACAGGCCAATTTAGAAAAGAAAATTGAAAAATTAAAAGATAAAATTGAAAATGACAAGGACAACCAGCGCCTGATTGAACATAGACAAGAGAACGACGCTAAAGACGATAATGAAGATGATGGTGATACCAAAGAAGGAGATGGTGAAACTTATGAAGGCTATCGTTTCAACGGAGATAATGACAATGGTAATGACAACGGTAATGACGATAAAAACTTTAATTTTGCTGCGGCAGGTGATTTTGGATGTTCAACAAATACACAAAACACTGTATCAAATATGGAGCGCAAAGATCCAGAATTAGTCCTAGCCTTAGGAGACCTCTCATATCATAGTACTGCAGACTGTTGGTTTGATATAATGTCTCCTCTCAAGGGCAAAATGATGATTACCTTGGGATATCATGATATCAAAGATGGAGCAGCAAAAATGAATCAGTATGCCAAAAGCTTCGAATTGAATAAACCATACTATTCCTATGATTACAAACATGTTCATTTCCTTGTCATGGCTTCATTGTCTGACTATAAAGAAGGCTCCGAGCAATACAACTTTATCAAAAAAGATCTTGAAAAGGCATCCCAAAATGAAGATACTAATTGGATAATTGCAAGTACCTATAAACCACTTTATTCATCACCCTCAGAACATCCGGCAGATAATTCTTTAAGGGATGCTTACAATCCACTTTTCGAAAAATATGGTGTTGATCTAGTATTAAACGGTCATAACCACAATTATCAGAGAACATATCCATTGACATATAATCCCAATGAAAGTGCAAAGCCAATAACGACTAGTGAACTTAGTACGGGATACAACAGAGGTAATGATGGTATCGTTTTTGCTACTGTGGGAACGGGTGGAGAAAACTTCTATTCCTTGGAGGATAAAAATCCTTATGTTGCTAACCAATTTGCGGGGAAATTCGGATTTTTGGATATAGATATTAGTAACGGAAATCCTCATGCAAAGTTGACTGGAACTTTCTATGATAATAAGGGCAGTGAAATAGCAGATGAATTTACAATTGAAAAAGAAATAAAAAATAAAAAGAGTGATGTATCTTACAGTTAAGTCGCCTACTACTCAGATAAATCAAATTAATTATTCAAATTCTAATCAACTAGTTACTGCAATAGCGCCGAAATAAATTCACAAACTAAAAAAATAACTTGAAATGTCCACTATGAGAGTAAGATCTCTAGTGAACTTTTAAGACAAAAATAAATTTCTATTTCTTAGCCTTGTCAAATCTTTCAGAAACGTCTTGCCAGTTTATTACATTCCACCAAGCAGTTATGTAGTCTGGTCTTTTGTTCTGGTACTTGAGATAATAAGCATGTTCCCATACATCACATCCCAAAAGCGGTGTCAAGCCTTCAGTTCGCGGGCTTGTTTGATTTGGCATTGATTTGTACTCTACTTTCTTGCTTGACGGATTATATGCGAGCCATCCCCATCCGCTACCTTGAATCAATACGGTGCTGGAAGAGAATTTTTCTTTGAAAGCAGAAAAGCTCCCAAAGGATTCGTTTATTGCAGCTGCAATAGACCCACTAGCTTCACCTCCACCATTTGCTTTCATATTCTGCCAAAATATCCGATGGTTATCAAATCCTCCTCCATTAAAATTGATTGCACTCTTTTGATCTGCTGGTATTTGATCGATGTTAGACAATATTTCAACTATATCCTTATTCTGAATATCAGATGGACATTTTTCAAGAGCAGCATTGAGCTTATCAGTATAAGTCTGATGATGTTTTGTATGATGTATTTCCATCGTCTTTGCATCAATATGTGGTTCTAACGCATCGTAACTATATGGTAACGAAGGTAATTCATATTTTCCCATATGTCTATTTTTTCTTTGTAATTATTAACTTTTACGTTATGAAAAAATTCATCCAATTAGAAAATGAAGTAAAAAAATATAATATTTATGAAATAATTTTACACCATGTCAATATTCATGTTATCAATCAAGAAATGTACTATTATTTTTAATAATGATGTTGATGTATTGACTGTTTGTCTACAATAAAGTTCTAGTCGCTGGCTCCCTTATTATCAGATTCATCATTTGATGTAGATTCTGAAGGAGGCGGTGGTGGTACTGGCTCTTCTTCTGTTTGATTAGTTTCAGCAAGAGATCTACTGAGAGAAGCAAATGAAGTCTGATTCTCAAATGCTGGGGTTTCAGCATCAGATTCATCCGATGATGTAACATTAGCTGTCGAATTGTTTACCAGTGAACTATTTGACATAGAGTTATTTGACTGGGAAGACGAATTTGTCGCAAACGTTGGAAATACAACCAATGCGAATGCAACTAACATGATAAAAAAACTCATTCTAACATAAATCAAGTTATCAATATTCATATAAATTAGTATAAATATAAAGTAGACTATTTTCCCCTCTATTTGACTTATATAAGCATAATAAAAGAGAGAAAGTGGTTGTTCTTAAATCCTTCAATAGAATAGTCAAGAATCAACGGAGCATTTTATCCAATGATTTAATTCAGATATTTTAGATCATTCGTACATGATATAAAATAAAATAATATGTGTTTAACAAAAAAGAAAAATCCGGTTGCAAAGCAAGTTTCATAAAATGTTCAGTATAAGATATATCAGTATAACCATGGATAATCCAAAAGGTATGGGACGAAATAAAGTTACTTGAAAGGTAACAACATATTATTATCTGGAATCTTTGCAGTTAAGTTTGGACGTTTTTATTTCAGCATCAGACTTCATCTTTCAATGTTTTAAGCACATTAGAGTTATGATCAACCGAATCCATTTGTTCATTTAAATAATCGATAAAGTTTGTGGCAGTCACTATCCCTACGGTTTTGTTTCCATCCACAACAATAAGATGTCTTACCTTTTTTTGTAACATTAGGTTTGCTGCTATTTCAATAGATGAATTAGGGTTAATTGTTAATAATGGGGATGTCATAAGATGAAGTATCTTGAATTCTTTACTCAAGACATCATGAATGCATACTCCTCTAGTTATATCCCGTTCAGTAACGATACCCATGGATTTTCCTTCTTCGTCGACTACAAGCAGTGAACTTACATTCTTGTCTAACATCTTCCTTGCAGCTTCTTTGGCACTTTGCGATGTTTGAATGATCTCTATTTTCGTTGTCATTATATCGCTTACTTGCTTTGCCACAGCAGTTTGTAACGTTTGAGTTTTATATATTTTAATTCTGTACCGGTTTCCCACCAGCTAGATTCCTATTTTGGCGAAATCAATAAGGACGATTTGTTTACCCTTTATCTAGCACAATTTCGATTTAAATCCAATTGCGATACTTTTAGGTTGCAAATTTACCTGAATGGGAGCCGAAACGAGTCAAATTATAATATACAATGTATATTGTTTGCGTTCTTAGTTCAATATATACGAGTCTTACAACTTTCTAGTCATAATTATCAATTTTATTATTGACTGACAATATTTAATAATGATTGATACGTCATTTAGTTAACTTAGTCAATTTGGATAACAGTAATTCAGAAGAAACAGATAGTTCCAGTTCTGCGGATTCAGATCCGCCCAGCTCAAAAGAAAACAAGCCTTTTTCTGGTCTAGTGAATGAAGGATTTGTGGCCGGTCAACGAATAGCCAAGATTTCTGTAATAACACTAGTCGGAATAGGGATTGTAGAACTAATTATGGGTCACATTAGCGGGAGTGTAGTGGCCACAGCCGATGGAGTAGATTCCATGTCCGATGCTATGATATCACTTATTGTACTGATAGGTTTAAGATTTGCCCGCAGACCCGCAGATAGGAAGTTCCATTTTGGGTATCATAAGGTAGAAAGCTTTGCCGCACTTATCGCTGCAATAGGAATGATTGTGATAGGAGCATTCATAGTTTATCACTCTTACGAAGGACTCATTAATCCTAAAGAAATCCAGCAGCCTATACTTACTATGATTGTGCTTGGAATTGCCGGTGCCATTTCATTGCACAGGGCTTTTCAGATGCGTGGCATAGCCAACAAGTATAATTTGCTTTCTTTGAAGACTGACGCAAAGAATTCTATCAAAGATGGTTCTGCGTCTGTTTTAGGTTTCTTAAGCGTGCTTATAGCAACACAATTTGGATTTCTACAGGCCGATGCTATAGGAGGGCTGGTAATTGCCGGATTTATATTCTCTGTAGCATATGTTTCATTAAAACAGTCGTCGCTAATACTCGTTGATGCTTGGCAAAATCCAGTGAGTACAGAATATTTGAAAAAACTAGTCGAGCAAAAATTCAATGGTGATGTGAATGTAAGGTCTATCAAACTCCGCCAGACAGGTGCGATTTCACGGGCTGAGATCCATCTCGAAATAGATGGCAGCAAACCACTGAATGAAGTAGAAATGTTGTTACTAAATACAGAGATGGCAGTGAAATCAAGTATTCCTGGTATGGGTGCAGTTGTAGTCATTCCTCATGCCAAACTCAGAAAATTCTGATTTTAGCGAATATCTTACGAATTTTCCTGATGTCTGATATATTCATACTTTTCGTAAATTTGATGCATTCATTTCCTCTGAATTATCCGGTAACGAATAGCAATGTTATTATCTCTTTCAACTAATGCATTAAATTTCCTTTTACGATCATCTATTGGTTACCTTTGTTTAGTAAGTTATTTATGTCGAAATATTTCTAATTAAAGTTTATTTTATTAAGATATTGAAAAAACATGTGCCTAATGCTATTAATTTCTAGAATAAATGAAGAAAATTTTAGTGTTTAAAAGTTTTAGAAATTAGGTCAAAGTTTATAAAAAGTGTACACGATTAATCCTAAAATTAGAGTTGTTTGCCTTGACACATACTTCTGATGTTTTAAATAAAAATAATATTGTTAGCGTTGTAGATAATGAGACAGAGACAGCACATTTGCTTTTAGAGGCCTTGCATACTATTAGTGGTATTAAAGTCTTCAAGTTTACGGACCCCTCGATGGCATTAGAGCACTTCAAAACTAACAAGGAAGACTACGCTCTTATGATTTCAAATCTGAGATTGCCTGTTATTAACGGGGTGCAGTTGCTAAAGACTGTAAAAGATTTGAATCCTTCAGTGAGAACAGTTCTAATAACAGAATATGAAATTAATGATAAAATACTTAAGGAATATAACAAAAATGAGATAATAAACAGTTTTATGAAAAAACCATTTAAGCATGATGAAATAATTTCAGAGGTTAATAATCAAGTATCATATATGAAGAGTATCAACAAAAAATAGAAAAATATTATTGTACTGTTTATTTTTGGAATTGTAAAAAAATACTAATTTACCTATATTACAGTCATTATCTATAATTTCCATATCCACAAAATGATTACACTGGTTTCTATAGGTGCATTTGAAAGCAAATTAATGAAATCAAAAAGCGTTGGGTCTCAGATAGTAGTCACCTGTTAGTTGAGTCATTATGAACAAGTGCAAATAGGAATATGACTCAGCTTGTAATTCCATCTCGATGAATTTTTCTCCATTCTTCTCACAATTCCTATCTATGAATCAATTTGAGAGGTAAACGGGGTCAGCTCAATACCCAATATTGTTAAACCAGGGGCCTGAATTCGGTGAAACTGATTATGGTAGCGCTCAAGTTTTGTAGCCTGTCTTTCATCATAATACCTGATTTCCGTGAGTAGTCTAATCGAAGTTGGCGTTTACGACTGTGAAAGCCAGCCCTTCTTCGTACAGCCCTTTTGATACTGCCTTGACAATTCCTTGCTCTACAGCTTTTAATCTATCTTTATCTGAAAGAATATCTTCAGGGATTTCTATCTTTATTTCCATTTTAAGTAATAATTCTCTGCTTTTTACCAATAATCTAATATGTCAATTAAACTTTAATAGTAAAGCCGAATTGAGTATCACTTTATTGTGAACGTTATCTCTAGCCCTTTGTTTTTTGAATATCTATAACTAAATGTGTTGCTAGAGGTTATAGGAAAGCTGCTCAATTGATCTTGCTTGCATATGGGACAACTATATTCTACCTCAGATATTTCTGACAACTCCTCCAGATATTTCTTGTTAATACAAGTGACTGCCCATTGACACTGGTCACATAATAGAAATATTCTTTCGCCAATTTTATGACTTATTGTATTAATAAGAGGTTCAGTCCCAACCATCAGATTTACGTGACTATCTTGCGTATTATTTAGTTTTCTCTTGAAATTTTTGCGATTGCTCTGATATCGAATCCCAAGTCGAATTCCAACCTTGATTTAAAAGTATTTGGTCTTAATTATTTCTAACTTGCCAAGCTAATCCTCAAATTTTCACTTGAATTAGCCGGGACTGCAACATTAAAGCTAGCAAACACAGGGGTTATGGGAATGAAATTTATTCCTTCCAGCTCAACAGATATCTTGTAGATACCGGTTTCATTAAATTGATAGGATGCCAAGAAAGTTCCGCTTATTGCGTGATAGACTGGTTCTCCATACTTACTAGATAACTTGAATAATTCAATGTTGTCTTTTTCTATAATTAGGTCACAATCGACATGCCGAAGCCTAGTTTGATTGTTCATAAGATTATCAAACAAGTCGATTCTAAGAAAGGTAACTTGTCCTTTTTTTGCCTGCTCTGGACTATATTCAAGCTCTATTAGAAATTTTCCATCAGATGTGGTACCTTTAACATTTTTTATCTTTGCGTTACTCATCGCAAATGGGTTATTGGCAATTAAGGAATAGCCAACATGACAATTACCTAGAACGATTATGAATTGTAAAAAAAATACAATTACATAATAATTCAAGATTTTCACATATGTTGTTAGACAAAACTTCTATTTCACTCTTTGGAAGTTAATTATTGCATTACTTGTATTAATCAAATGGATGGGTGCTGCAAGAAACGGTCCCTAACCCAATAATGAATCATAACACCTAAAACTACTAGCGGAACAAGTAACTTGGCCCAAGTTAATATCAATTCTGGTACATCCGACGAATTAACTATATGCTTTTGGATATTTTGGATTTAGTGTAAAAAAATTTTTACTAGATTTTACTGCTAAATTGTCAAATGAAAATGAAGTTAGTGCGACCTCTTAATCCTCGCCTGATATTAGCCCAAGAAAATCACTTGCTTGACTAAAGGTTGTTACTTGCGGGAAGTATATATCTTCTATTGCTTCCGTGCAGCCGAATCGCTGAGCTATTCTGCACTAGTAACCTTGCTTATGTCCTTATCGTGAATTCCAGATTGCTGTCTCTGTCTCTACGATATGTCCTTTATCACAGAACGCTTCATTTAAGGGACG
>JAHEZK010000050.1:7901-10205 GCA_023251115.1 Nitrosomicrobium frigidum (SeqCode)
CGCACAATCTTTTTAGTCAAGTCTTTCAATAAATCAAAGAAAGCATAAGATGGGTTGGTACCTCTCGTGCTTTATTGATTGAATCTCCTCATTTGATTTCTACTAATTCAATTCCTTCTTTACTACCTTTGAGAGTTTTTTCCTTGATGTCTCCTACATTGGCTGCATAATATTTTTGTTCAACGACATCAGGCTCAAGTGCTGAAAACTCTTTAGTTTTAATCACTTTCGAATAAGAACCGTAAGAAACAGTGACATTATCGTCCAAACTCAGAACAGTTGCCTTGTCTTCAGCGACATCTTTTGCAACCTCTTGGTCATAAGTAATTCCAACTTTCGGTTCTGCTAGCATTATTAATCCAGCCTTGGCTCCCTTCACTCCGGATTCCCAGGAACCTTCATGGGGGTTTTTCTTGTTGGTAAAGTCAGTCGTATCCTCTCCCATGTACCATACATTTCCTTTGTCATCTTGCGCATACCAATCATTTGTAGTCTCTTCTAATTTTCCTTCCACAAAGACAGTATCATTAACGACCCGTGTGAGTATCCCCTGAACCTCTTTAGTATCGTTGGTGACAGTGATAATATCCCGCATCGAGTTTCCCTCCTCATCAGTGCCTTTGTAAGTCATTATGGTGCCCGGCTTCAAAGAGTAGTACCTATTGTCTATTTTCAGTGGATCATGAAAATTGGATGTGTCAAATGCAGGAGTTTGTACTTGCACTTTTGATGAGGCAACTACATAATTAACACCAATACCTGTTGATTGTTGACTAAATGAACCCAGACTCGCTACAATCAAAACACTGACAATCAATGTGATTAATGCTACAAAGATCAAAAATAACTTATTTTCCATTGGATGAAAATAAATTGCATCATTAATAAGAAATTTGATACATTTCTATCAGTGAGGAGACAAAAGTAAGAGGCAAAGGAAAACAGTTGTTCACTCGCTTGTACCACAACCTATTATAGTGCGGTAGACAACGGCAAAATCAATAGTCAGACCAATTCAATAGGAATAATAAATATGAATTATATATATTTGATGGGAAAATAAAAAAGAAGATAAATTGTTTCTTCGTTACTCACATTTAGTTACTTATGTGACAAATAAGCTGGATTTTGATGATGGCTTGTTAATCTTCATCGTCTCCGACATCTACATCTCCTGGTTCGTCAGCATCTTCACCGCTTCCTTCTTCTGGGACTCCTTTATCATCCTCTTCTCCACTATTTCCTATGGCACTACTATTCTGAATGCCGGTTACGTTCTCTTGTGAGTTGATATGAGGTATTTCTTGAGCATGAGTCGTGGTAGTAGTACCAAAAGCGAGTAATGTTAGCGTTGCTGCAATCGCTACTACCAGCAGACATTTGCCCATGGATGGTCTTTTATCCATAGAGTTTGTAATTAACTAAAGTTAATAAAAAATTTGATACATGTCTATCAGTAAGCTGGCTATATTAAGAAGCAAAGATAGCAGTCAACTGTCGACTTGTACCACAACGTATTATTAGCATGGCAATCAACGGCAAAAGATAATGCGTTTATTATATAGACATTATTATATTGGTAATTCCTATACCATCTCTGTATTGTGGGAGATTGATTGGAATTGGATGAGAGTGAAGACACAGCTACAAAATTATTATCTTTCATCCAAGATAATCCAGGTTACCATCTACGTCGAATTAAGAGGGCAATGGGCATTTCAATGGGAACAGTTCAATATCAATTAGATAGGCTAGAAAAATCTGGAAAAATAACGTCGACCAGGCGTGGCTTGTACAAATATTACTTTCCTGTTGGAGTCTTTCAAGATAATGAAAAAGAGATTCTCGAGATTCTGACCCATGAAACTGCAAGGAAAATTCTCATGTTCATAATTGAACAAAAAAGTCCTAGTCAGATTGATATAGTCAATGAGATGAAAATATCTACTGCATCCGTTAGTTGGCACGTCAAGCGTTTGATTTATCTTAAAATAGTAGATGAAATTAAGGAAGGAAAATATAAGAAATACCAATTACACGAGAGGGAACCTAAGTATATTATAAGACTAATTAGGAATTACTATCCTGGTATTTGGGACAAATGGAGTGTAAGAATTGTAGAATTGTTTCTATCTTTACCAAGTAAAAGTGACATCGAATAATGATAGGCGACCTTATGTCCATTTTTATGAGTATATACTCTGTTTTTGTAATGGAAACTTCTGAAAGTATAGAGAACATAATTTCTGCAAGTATTGCGGTATTTTCTGTTTTGCTACTGGTGCTATCAGTTTCCGGCTATAG
>JAHEZK010000101.1 GCA_023251115.1 Nitrosomicrobium frigidum (SeqCode)
TGAGAGTGCCTGTATTAGATTAGAATCAACTGGTGGGTATGTGGACTGGACTACAACTACCTTTCCATTTTTTGGTTTACCGATAACGGTAATCTTGCTTTCTCCATCTGGGAAAATTCTAAGATCAGATCTTAGGTATTTTGCTCTGAATCTTGCTGCTATCTTTTTTGCAAGGTCTTCGGAAGCTATTCCTCCAATTACTGTAAAACTCGCCAACAACGTCATCGAGTGACGAGTTGTTCTTAAGTTTTAAGGGGGATATAGACAACGCGAGTTTTGTAGCCCATATTATCACTCTTACGAGAATAGCTACGGTAGCAATACGATCACATCTACCAAAAATGCCATCGTAAGAAACTTTTTAGATTTGATATCTGATCCTGATCCAACTTGGGTTACTCAACAGAAAGGCTCATGGAAATATTCGACAAGACTGATGGGAAATGTCGACATTGTGGGATTCAACTTGCAATAGGAAATTATGGTATGCGAGATGCGCGTGGTGGTTGGGAAGTAGATCATAGCGTGCCTAGAGCAAAGGGTGGAACTGATAATCTTAGAAATCTTTGGCCGGTATGCTGGAAATGTAATATGAGGAAAAGTGATAAACAGGGCTCATATCATGATAAAAAATACAAACCTAGAACAATTGGTGGAAAGATTGTGGAAGCATTTGGTGGTCGTGCTGGCGATCTATGGACAGATCACCATCGTGACTATGACTATTAAAAATCGTTAGTACAACTAAGAAAATGTTAAATAAATACACGTGATTTACGATCAATGGCAATTCGAAAGAAGAGAGACGATACGCTGATAGAAAATATTTCTGGTTTGCCAAAAGAAATTACGGACAATTATAGAAGCGATGCGACTATAGGTAAAGTTCTGAGTGATTATAAAATCACTACACTAGGCGAATTAAAAAGAAAACTAAGAGGCAGATAGTGTTAATTGAAAGTGATTATCGCTTCAATATTTTTTTATTGATTATAACTCGCCATGTTTTGAGCCCATATTACCAGTGAGACGAACGTATTAACGGAAGTTATTTCCCTGAAAAGAGGGAGGGTCAAAATTGAAGATACACTGGATTGCCTTTGAAAATTTTAGGAGCTTTAAGGAAAAAGCAGAGTTGGCCAACATAAAACCAGTATCAATTTTCGTCGGCCCAAACAACGCAGGTAAGTCAAACGTTATTGAAATGCTAAGTTTCATTAGGGGAATGGCTATGGGATCTTGGTCTAGACGATATGATGATCTCGTCTATGACAAAAATAACAAAAACATTCATGTAGAAATCGAATTAGAATTAACTGAAGATGAAAGAAGGAAAATATTTAGTTTCATGCCAAACCTTAACCTGCTGGCTGCACAGGTTAATTTTTCTACAGATGGTATTTTCAAATACATAAAATACAGTGCCCAAATTGG
This sequence comes from Nitrosomicrobium frigidum (SeqCode), assembly GCA_023251115.1. Lineage (GTDB taxonomy): Archaea > Thermoproteota > Nitrososphaeria > Nitrososphaerales > Nitrososphaeraceae > TA-21. The sequence goes on from JAHEZK010000101.1 coordinate 1,435, forward strand.
ACGACAGAGATGTGTCGCTGAAGATCTCTACATTACTGACCAAAACAAGGCATATGTTCATATCATTCATCATCAATGGACTCAAGGTAATAGCATTATGGAGAGTACCATCGCTAATTTTAACGGTCTTGGTACATCTCCAACGCTAAATCAAATCTCTGGATTACAGCCTGCTGTCAAGAATCAGGCTGGAACCGATGCCTTTGGGTTCCTTACTCCAATGGTTAATCCAAATGAACCTGTGTACCAGATAACATCAATGCTAGTACCTTTTTTGCAAAACATTAGAATTTTTGGTCCTTATAGGAAAGCGAATGTGAGGGTCGGTGGTAGCGAACAAAACAGAATGGATGAGACTGGAAGTAATGTTGTAGGAGTTATGACAACTATCATAGGGGCGGATACAGACGAATTCTCGCGCATAATGGGGATCTATAAGGAAATTGTTGGAGGAATTAAGACGGTCAATGTTCCTCTGGTCGGAAACGAACATACTTTAAGAGTCAGGGAGGATGGATTGAATTCACAAATAGATTTTGCAAATATGAGTGTCGGTTTACATCAGGCATTAATTCTGGTTTTTGCAATAGAAAAGGCAGGTGAGAATGAAACTATCTGTATAGAAGAACCAGAAATCCATCTACATGCCAGTGCTCAAAAGAGACTTTTTCGTTACATACGTCAACAATGCAGAAAAAATCAATTTTTTATCACGACCCACTCATCAATATTTACTTCAATAGACGATGATGTAGGAACCTACTTAGTAACTAAACCTAAGGCTAATTCTCAGATAGTCCTAATTGATAAGGAAAAGGATCTGAGATTCATAAAACAACAATTAGGCATAAGAAATTCGGATGTTTTTGGTAGCGATTACGTCATATTCGTTGAGGGAGATTCCGAAGAGTACGCCTTTCCTATTGTGGCCGGAGCCTTAGGTTATGATGACGTTGGAACTGATATGGGGAAAAAAATCAGACTTATCAATCTAGATGGAAATGGAATCATTCCAAAATTGTGGCAGTTTCTAAATTACCTTAAGACATCGGATACTGAAGTATTTGTAATTGCGGATGGAGACAAAAAGGTTCACAGTGCATTAGATGGTTTCGTGCAAGAAGATCTACTACAAAAAGATCATACCAAAGTATGGGAAAAAGAATTTGAAGACGAGTTTGAAAGTAAAAGAATTATGGACGCAATGAAAAAATTATCTAATAAAAATCACTTTGCGTTTGACATGGAACTTGCTCATCTGGATGCTGAAAAATCATCAGGTAAGAAAGTTGCAGACATACTTCAAAAATACCTATATGAAAAAACTCAACCTGACCTGAATAAACCTGAATTGGCACAGCAATTGGCATACGATATTGTAGAAGAAATAAAGACCGTATCGTCTAGAACTGAAACTCAATTCGAGTTAGAAGTAAAGAGAATAATGGATATAATACATTCAAAAGATAAGAACATTTGATAAAATCATCAGAATTAAAAAAGTTGTACTAGTTCTCTGCTCTTGATCATAATCATTGTCTGCCACTCACGTTGTACTCCTTTATACAAAATTCTTCCACTGAATTGTTTTGCAATTTCATCCAAAACAATTTTCACAGCATGTTGTTTTAATCTAACATTTCCTTCATCAGTTACCATAAAGTCAGTTTTCTTTACTTTCTTTTCATGTAGAATTTTTAGAATTGCCATTTCCACAAGCCATCTAAATGGTTCTTGTAGATCATAAATCAGTGGAGCCTTGTTTGTGTATGTTTTATGTAAAAATATTCTTCCTTTATTCCAGCCATTACTGTAAAATTTGTCAAAAAATTACTCAAGCTGTGGTTAATTCTAATGTATTGAGTCATAACTATTGACTAATACTCTTCCTGGGAATTATTATTAACTGTAAAAATGGATTAAACGGAGTTGACCAAAACAAAAAGATTTCACAGCGGAGTCGTAAAGAGATCAGTTCTAATTCACTCTACAAAAGAAAGAGTCTGGAGAACGATAAGAAACATAGCAAATCTTCCCCAATGGGTATCTGC
>JAHEZK010000102.1 GCA_023251115.1 Nitrosomicrobium frigidum (SeqCode)
GAATACATGGGATATAAGATGGGTGGACACGAAGTTGTTTTTCCGCAAGGATATGAGCAAATTGTTCATAACCTGGCAAAAGGACTTGATATAAGAAACAAAACCATAGTAAAAGAAATTGATTATGGTGACAGTAGTGTAAATATTAAAACTGACAAGGGTGACTTTGGCGCAAAATATGTTATTAGTACCTTGCCTCTTGGTGTTCTAAAAAATGATACTGCTGTAAACTTTGTACCTGATCTTCCCAGTACAAAGAAAGATGCAATTGATAAATTAAAGATGGGCGTTTTAAATAAGGTCTACTTTGTTTTTCCAAACGTTTTTTGGAATGACGATTACGACTGGATCGAGCATATTCCAGACAAGAAGGGTTACTGGGTTTACTTTGCCAACCTTCATCGCGTCACAGGTTCGCCAGTTCTTTTAGGATTCAATACTGGAAGTTCTGCAAAAGCAATAGATGCAGAACCCTCTGACGAAAAAATAGTATCTGATGGCTTGGCAGTACTTAGAGAAATGTATGGGGATTCTGTGCCGGAACCTCTATACACTAAAGTCACCAGATGGGGTAATGATCCTTATGCTGGAGGATCGTATTCGTATACAGGCGTGCATTCTACAAATGCCGACTATTATGAGCTCTCAAAACCTCTTGAAAATAAGCTGTTTTTTGCAGGTGAGGCAACTGAAGTAAGATATCCAGCTACGGTTCATGGTGCATATATGTCTGGAATTAGAGAGGCGTTAAGAATACAAGCAGTTGATAATCAGTACTCCCCATATGCGCAGATAAAAAGTGGCATATTGCCAGAATATGTGCTCTGTAAGGAAGGACTAGAATTAGCTCTTTTTGCTCCAGATTCTTCTGATTCATTATGTGTTAAAAGTTCAACAAAAACCAAACTAATTGAACGTGGCTGGAGCATATGCCCTGAAAGTGTAGAGCAAATATTGAGTGCTAATGATCCAAAATCATTATCATGTAAAACTTCACTGTTAACATATAATGGATATATGGCAGAAGAAAATGGCGCAGATGGATATGATAACTAGATCAATGAGTATTTGGAGTAGGTGTTAGGAGAATCTTTACCAGATAGCTTTCATGTAAAATGTTCTCCTTTAACATAATCTTGACAACAAGACTTCCATTTTGTATATCCATATTTACATTTTTAAATAACGCAGTATAAAGAGTGACTTTTCTACCTTCATTCATAGTGTGACCTTCTTCAGCTAAGAGGGCATCGTCTACAAGCTCATTGATTATCCGATAGCCTGATGATTTTGGAATTTGGCAAGTTTCCAAGATATCTTGTATAGTACCAGCTTTTTGAAGTGCAGCATCTAGGATCATCTTCTTCTCTCTCTGTCCATATGATTCTAAAATCAGCCTAGCTAGATCCTGATTTTCTATAGTGATCCATGGCTGCCCCTTTTTCTTGTCAAGTGACACTAGATGATCCAAAAAGTCTTTTTCTAGATTATCTGCTCCTGCGCCAAAAAATTCACGAAGCGTAGCATCTAAGGTATGAAATTCTTTGATTGCACTTACTACATCCAACTCATACCTTTGGTGTAATCGCTCCTCTACCTTTTGATATGTCTTGATTCCGAGCTTTTCTTTTATGACCGATGCAAGTGCTTCTGCAAGAAGCTTATCTAACGCATTCACATGTTGTATTGTGGTAAGCTTGCTTATAATCATATCTCTGATCTGAGAATCTGTGTACTAGGATTATGTCTATATTGGATAGTTTTTCTCAACAATTGTATTGATAATATGTACATATGACACTTTATTCCATAATTTGGGAATTTATGCAGAATCTTTATATATATAATCGTTAGAATCACACTATCTTTATTAACCCGTGATTACATATTCTCAAATATGAGAATTAGCTCTCAAGAAACAGAAAACTATGATGAAATAATTCCCAAGTTCGAGAATGATCGAGCAAACTCTGTGAGCAAATTGACAGGTGGTGATACAATCACATTTTCTGGTAAATGTCTTGAATGCTGTGTCGGAATTGTTGACATGGTAAACTCGACCAAAATCTCTTCTGTACTCTACAATTCAAAACTCACCAAATATTACAGCATATTTCTTAATTCCATGAGTAATATTGTAAAAAGATTTGATGGCACAATAATCAAAAATGTTGGTGACAGCATACTATACTATTTTCCACAAACATCGGATCAGAAAAATAAAGAGGCACTGATAAAATGTCTTGAATGTAGTTTTTCAATGGTGGAAGTACATGACATTATTAATGATAAATTATTCCAAGAAAAGTTGCCTACTTTAGACTATAGAGTAAGCGTTGATTTTGGGACTATGATTATGGCAACAACCCAAAACTCACTTTGTGAAGACATTTTTGGACCCACCGTCAACATGTGTAATAAAATAAATCATTTAGCTATACCAAACACGATTGTAATAGGTGGTGATCTTTACCAACTTGTGAGACACCTAAATCACTATAAGTTTGATGAAGTTAAGGGCTTTTCTTTAGGAACTAGTCTTGTCTATCCCACATATTCAATAAAACGTAACGGCCGAGGGCCAATAGGCTCTAAGTTTGGGTGTTTGCTTTGACAAAGGTAAGCAAAATAGACTGTATTATCTGTGGGTCAAAAGATGCAATGAGGATCACAGATGAAAAGTATAATGGTTTTAGAGGTATTTGCCCAGAATGCGGTTGTAACTGGCCAGAATCATAGAGACACTCAGTACAAAACCACATTACTCAAAAATGTGATGCTTTTTTAATATGGGTCAACCGATCTCTAGTAAATTTTCATAGATTCTGTGAATTTCCTGGTCCTAACATGTCTTGCGGTTTTACGTCTTGATCCCACTTTCCTCTAACTCCTTTTATCAATGATACAATTCCTACAGTAATCAAGCCTACAACAACTGCGATTAGAAGTGACTTTTCTTGTAGCAGTACATTACAGTCTATTGGCAGAGGTGTTTTTTCATTATAATCAAAACAATCTCCAAATTCTTGTGCTTGAATAGAGGCATCCATATATTGGCTACCAAAAATGCCTAAGATCAAAAAGCCAGCAAAAATTAAAACAATACCAAGCATTGTAAAACGAATATCACTCACACCGTAAAATTGGTTTGATTGTATTTATGATTAGATAAAATCTCAGACGCAGAATTTCTTTCTAGTTTTGAGATTATGGATAAAAAATGTTTTAATCATGTGGATTAGTGACAAGGTAACTTCTGACGAATTTGTAAATGCATTAAAATGGTTAAACGACTTGGGTATTTGGATATCAATGGAACATTCTAAACTCTTGACTAGTCATATTTCTAATAATGTGTAATTTTTCAGCTTTATTTTTCCAACTGAATTTTGAGATTTTTCAGGGATTTTTTATAAAATGATTCCAGATCTACAATAAACCC
>JAHEZK010000103.1 GCA_023251115.1 Nitrosomicrobium frigidum (SeqCode)
AGCAACAAGATTCACCTCATCCCCTTTTCATATTTAGTCTCGATTGTTTTTAATGTTTCTAAATTCAATGTGGAAACATTCATTCTCAATTTCTTGAGGGTACCTGATAAACTGATTACGATGACAGGCGGTTGAGTCATACTCAATGAAAATAAAAAATTATCAAGGTATTTTAGTTTGCATCTAATGAGTAATGTGTTTCCAAATTCGGAATCATAAAGCCTTAACATGGCAAGTTCGCAATGTAGAACTCCAAAGAGTTCCTTGAATCGTCGTACGATTATTTCATGCAATTGGACGGGTTTGTATAAATGAGTTTCACTATATAATATCGCGACATATCTTCTCTTTTCCTTACGTCTTAGCATTGGCGAATCCACTTTGCCTTATTTTTTGTTTCAAGCCACTCAGATAATTCTTCCCAGTAATTTGTAGGGGATATCCCTATGAACTTCAATATTGATTCTATGGTCCTGGCTGACACCATTTCGTGCATCGAATATGCTCCACTGGACAATATGAACTGGCACTTGTTTGAATTACAGACTTCAAGAATAGATTTTGCTTGTCTCATCCATCTGCCAATCATATGAGCTTCAAGTTTTCTTGCGGAGGAAATTGAAATTTCTATCCCAAGTCCTCTTTTTGCTTTACGCTTAATTCCATCATTACTCTGAAAGGGATCGATCATATATAAATCGGTTTTAGCATCTAACGTTTTCATGTTGTCTGAGACAATCAGGTATGGACAATAGTCAGCAATTGACTGTTTTCTATCCATCCTTAAAATAACGCCCTCTCGGTGTAGCGAATCCGTAGCGTAGATTGAATCAATACCTACCATATCTAGACCCAATATCTTGGACATGGTCAAAGCCCTGTCAAAGTCAGAAACATGTATCCCGAGATCTATTTTCTTGTAAATAGATTTATCACATGATCCCTGAATTTATTATTTTGGTTGAACTCTTTTATGGGTTTGAACCTGATTCTGATTGAATCATGTTCTGAAAGAGATATTATTCCCTTGCATACAGATTGCTTACTCAATCTGATGTAGAAATTGTTTTTTTCATCGAAGGAATCCGATATCGAACCCAGAAGAAAGTTTTTCTCGCCAATTTTTAGCCTTGAAATTATTCTCTCTAATAATGCACTTGATTCGTTGTGATCACATTCTGTCCTTATAACAGAAATTTCATTCCCCCAATGGCCCTCAGCTTTAGAGATCAAAAATTTTTCCGTCGGTATCAAAAATACCTCATGCATCTTGGTAAGAATTTTTTGGATATCCTCTGTCGCGTGAGCTACCACATGTATGCTTGTTGAAAGAGTCAATCTTGAAAGATTATATCAAAATTAGGGGAAGATGACACAAATTTAGGTTGAATCGGTATTCTGTTCCGTATCCACAGGTAGAGTTTCAGTACCTGTCTCCTCAGTTTGAGTACTAACCACTTCGTCTTTAATTTGAGAAACTTCACTTTGAGTAACTTCAGTTTGAGTATTAACCGTTTTGTCTTCGATTTGAGAAACTTCACTTTGAGTACTAACCATTTTAACACTGGATTTATTTGAAGAAAGGAGTTTAGTTTTCTTAATACCTATATGTCGCAATGATGCAATCTTTCTTGCTTTTTCCAGTAACTCTCTGTGAAATTCGCTGTTGTCATCAGTAACTTGCTTAATGAAGTTATTTAGATCCCATTGAGGTATTTTTTCGGATAATAATTGATGGATTACTTTTCTTAATTCATGCTTCTTTGAGGAGTTGATCCTGCGTTGGCTAAACGTTATAACTTCAACTCTAAATTCGTGTCCATCGTTTGTATCATAATCGTGAATATGAGTAATCATAGAACTACCCCTCCTGACAAGGCTTCTTAGGAATTCCTTCCCATACTCATGCCCCTTGAAAATTGTAGTGGCCACACCGTCGCTCACCTTTTCTATCTCTACAAATACCTTGGTCTTGTGATCTGCTTGATCTTGTTTCTTGATGTCATACAGCGTATTTTCTACTACACGACCTACGGCCGTATTTGCATCTGTTATAGGTAGATAATTGATATGATGCCCCCCGAAATCTCCAAAAGAACTTGGCGAGTCCAGAATAAGCCATTGTTTGTCTCTCCATTTGTCCCTGACTCTCCCGCCCCTTCTTGCACCTTTAGCCATGAAAAAAACCGTCTACGACCAAAATATAAGTCATGCCATTTTTAATAACAAACAAAATATGGAATAAAAAAAAAATTTAGTCTGACATTGGTTTCCCGTCAGATGAGTACTTTACCTTTTTATTTTCAGATGATGCAACAGGTGCGGAATGATGTCGATATCTTTTTCCCCTGGAAGAACCCAAGATTATTACGAACCCGATGAAAGCCGCAGTAGTTATTGCATACATCAACATTCCATCAGCCATAAAATGGCTTCTCGGAGCTAGTTTAAAAATATTTATGCACTGTACATATTATATTCTTGAAATATATTTAAAAAACACGACTAAATCAATAAATTATTTTCACTGCCTAAAAAATTTTAATAAAGTGTGATGTAGAAAATGCAGTTAGTATACCTAGTTTTGTGTAATAATTGCATGGCAAGTATCTTACTATTTGACTATGAAATTAAATTGACCTCTGAATGTTGAAGAATGAATAACTTGAGACCATATTCTACGCCTACCATAGAGTACCAAAGAATGGCGACTTAGAGCTATTGGCCAAATGGTGAAGAATCATCCTGGCAAAATCATTTTTCTCATATATTTTCTAAACATAGTTTTCAAAGTCGTTATCATCACTCAGAATAACTCGAGTCATAACAACTCACCAATAAAAGATGACTTGTACTTGCCAGTCTTAAATTGGATTTTATCTTGTAGGAGCGCTAAAGAATTTACGACTAACTAGCATAGACTAAGAAACCAAATTTCACATTCAGCTTTGAGGATTACTTTATCCGGAATAATTTTATTTTATTCTGCTTAGTAGCTAGCTTGCTACTAGATGTCTTTATAATATCTAATGTTTTGACTATGTCTTATGCTGAATAATTTGAGCAAATTATGTAACGGAATTTTTGATATAGACGAGAAGATAAGATTTGTAGGAATTATTGACGAGATGGGAAAATTGATTGCAGGAGACATGAAAAAGGGATTGCCATCTCTAGAAAGAGACGACGGTTCAATTAGGCTTTATCTTGGTTATGCCATAAACAACGTACTCAGACGTGATTTTGATAATGTTTTTGGTAAAGTTCTTTATACATTTTCGGAAAGGCAGAAAATAAAGCTCTTAACCATCCCAATGGATGACAATTTACTACTCGTTTCTATGGATATATCATCTAACGACGCTGAACTAATAAAAAAGATTTTGAACATATTGCCAAAACTAACCAAGTCATAGAATTTGTCAAAAAAGATAGTGCAC
>JAHEZK010000104.1 GCA_023251115.1 Nitrosomicrobium frigidum (SeqCode)
AGTGTATCCTTACTTGACTTTGTAATCTTAATTGTGTCTGACATATTGTTAAACTCCTTTAGAGAATTCACTGTATAAGTCTCCAGTGAAGCAATATTTGCATGTGGACCCTCCCTGAATTATTAACTCTTAAAATCATCCTTGAAATAATTCTTCATTTGCATAAATGGACAAAGAAAGCAATCTGGCCAAAAAATAATAAAGGATAGTACAATTTAGAATTAATAACGATGATTGGTATCTTACCCGCTGTATTTCTCATCTTTATTATATTGTTGATTTTCACTTCGTTACAATTGAACTTTTTAGGCGCTAAATCGAATTCAACAAACGTATCAACAAACGATTTTGGCAAGGACTTGAAGTCGAAGATAAGTAATCTAGTCTCAAATGCTCTAAATGATACTGATAATATCCTGAATTCCAGCTTTATTACTAATGGATCTAATCTGACATCAAGCAATATCATAATATCAAATAATAAAGTTGCGTCTATTGTTAGCAGTAATGGTAGTGACGGGACCGGTAGTTCCATGATTAAAGATCAAGTTAAGACTATCAATGGAGTATGCACCTCTACTAAAGTTGGTGGGAATGGTAACGATACCTTGGCCTCTTCTGGTAATTGTGATGACGAGCTGACAGGAGGATCGGGCGCTGACAAATTCATGTGCGGTGAAGGAAATGATACAATAAGAGATTATAATTCAAAAGAAGGCGATGTCATTTTAGACCAAGCTAATTGTGAGAAAATCCTTTAGGAAATTCCTGTGTTATTATGTCCGGTGTCCAAGAGATTTTAATTTACCTTCTATGTGAACAAGTTTGATAACCAATTACGCTTTTCTTATGCCACTAAATGAAGCTCCTAGAATTTGATTCCTTGCAATCCTCACAACTTCGAATATAAGAGTTTTAACATCTCCGGCAGTTTTACCTAGTATCCTAACTACTACTCCCTGTCCGGCTGGAAGTGTTGACACACCACCTGACATTTTGTCCTTGAATTCTTTGATCTTTTCAATAATCTCATGCTTGATATCTTTCACATAACGTTCCTTTGTAATGATATATACTGTGCCAACTACTTCAAACTTTCCCAGTATTCCCTCCACAGTCAGGCCTTGTTTCTTGGGTTCCAACTTTATAATGTCCATGAACCTTGGTTTGCCCTGATGATTCCTTGTAACAGTTTTTATGTAACAGATGTCGTATTCGAATGCCTCGCCGCTTGCTACCCTGCCTGGAACTATCATTTCTGAATATACCATTGTTGCGTCGTCATGAACCCTCAATTCTACTTCCTGATAAAACCTAGAATTATGAAATGGTATTATCTGATCGGGGATATACTCAAAATAGCTTCCCTCTCCTACAGTTATACCAACCATCTGTGTCGCATAATTGTTTTCCATCTTGTAAATTCTAGTAGCTCCCTGTGTGGTAACATGAGCACAAGTATTGTTACTAAGTGCAATATCAATACTATATCTGTCCCCCTGCAGTATCCCGCCCGAAGGCGAAACAATGTATACATATGCCATTGCTGGAAGGCTCTCCTCCAGATACATGGCACGCTGAATGCATAGGGGTACACGACAATATTGTTCTCTTATAACGGTCTTTCCCGTATCAGGGTCTCTTTCAAACTTTAGGCGCAAAATGCCGACCTTTCCGGCCCTATCAGCTGTGGGTTGTTGAGGTTCTGTGATGTATGCCTCAATCTCCGGTGGAATATTTTTTGGCGAATTTGAATCAACGGTCATTGTCAATCTTGGCTCAACTAGATATGAGAACCCATTATATTTTCTATTATTCCACTATCCTTTGCTATTTTCATTTTGTCCGAACAATTTCTCACTAACAATTAATTTTTTACCGGTGTTTTTGGTGAAGCATCAAAAAGAACTTCCTTTATGATATGAGATACTACAAGGTCCACTCCCTTGCCCGTTTTAGAGTTGACAAAAACTGTGGGTTTGTTACTTCGAACAATCTTTGCATCCCGTTCCATTATCTTTAGATCTGCTCCTACGTATGGAGCTATGTCTATCTTGTTTATTACCAAAAGGTCACAATTCTCTATTCCAAGTCCTCTTTTTCTGGGATACTTGTCGCCACCTGTTACATCAATTATGTAAATGAAATAGTCGGCAAGGGCGGGACTAAAAGTCGTGGTTATGTTATCCCCGCCGCTTTCTATAAAGATCAAGTCAAGAAAATTGTATTTTGATTCCAACTCTTCTACCACAGAGAGATTTATCGATGGATCTTCTCTGACAGCAGTATGAGGACATCCACCTGTAGCAACCCCTATAACAAGTTCTTCAGGTAAAAGACCTTTCTCGGTTGCAAGGTTTTGTCTCATCCTTTCTGCATCCTCTTTTGATATAACATCGTTGGAAATTATGGCTACTTTGTATCCTTTTGTGGATAGTATGGGAACAATTTGCTCTATTAGCATTGTTTTACCTGAACCAACAGGACCACCAATTCCAACTCGTGGAATTCTCACAGGAGCCATAAGAAATTTACTCGATTTTCATGTAATAAACATTTTTGAACTCATGGCCTCATGTTTCATTTGCAGAATATCAAGACCTGGAGCAAATTGCCATATGTTTGAAATCGCTCTATCAATGTTTTCTAGTACTGATTTCAAAATGACCGGCCGTAGCTCATGAATTATTTTTTGTCCATCAAAATGTTGAATTATTCCCAATCTTAAGGCAGCGCCAATAATGCTCACAGTGAATCCATAAAGTAGCATCAATCCGGCTTTGTTCTTTTGGATACCGAGTGACCAACATGCTACTCCAAAGGATACCGGATATATTCCAGTTGCGTTCCCAGTACTAATAGCATTTTGATAATCCTTCAACATTTTTTTGTCTTTGATAAAAGTGCTGACGCATTTTAGTAATTGATTACCTGATCTAACAGACGCACTTCTTGTCTCCTCTATTAACCTCATAGAGTATAAAGACTCATCTACATTAAGCAGAGCTGTAAGATCTTTTTTCATGCATGATTCATAAGCGTTACCCAAAGCAGCACAGTCAGATGGTCCTACTACCTGTTTTAAGTAAGTAGAAATATAATGAAAGATATCTTTGCTCTTTAACTTCTTTACTTGCGATAGCTCCTCCAGTCCACTAGAGGTTGCATACAGTCCTGTTGGGAAAAATGAATCGGACATTTGCAATAAACTTACATCTTCATTACCGATCTCAATGTTCATGTACATCATAACCAGATTCAGGTTCAAAAATTATGTTCTCACTTTTAATAACTATATTATTTATCAAATTAGAGAGAAGTGTTTGAAATAGCTCGACTTCAGATCGTGACTGTATGGGAAAATATATTTTACCACCTACAATTT
>JAHEZK010000016.1 GCA_023251115.1 Nitrosomicrobium frigidum (SeqCode)
CCTGCTATTTTTAATGCATTGACAATCTTGTCCATCAATTCAGAATTTACCGCAAGCGCCGCTTTTGCCTTTGTATTGGTTGTTTCCACACCAAGTGACATTGTGACTTTGTCAAGTTTTGTCTGTGTTGAGGCAGAACCAGTAACAAACAATGTTTTGTTATCAAAGGCGGATGATTGAGCATGTATGTAACTCTCATCTATATTGTAAGAGTAAATCGAAAAACCAAAGATGAAGATAGTTGTAGCTATAATTATTGAAACTCGTGAGGATATTCGCTGTGTCATGATTGAAAAATTAACATTGGACTCTTATAAAAATTACAACTACTGTTTGAAATTCGATTAGTCTCCAAACTAATTCCAAATTGCAGGCGCTAGTTTGACTATCACCCAAGTCAGTTGGTAATCATGATAATTTCACTCTCCACTGTTATACTAACGAGAAGACTATGAGTGTGTGAAAATGCGGATATTGACAGTCATAATTACTATTTGCGTTACGGCTGAAGATCATTAACCCTTTTCTTCTTTCTGTGGCCCTTTCGATCAAGTATTTAGTAGCTGTATTGGATTTGGCAATTAGTAGATATGTTATAGCATCATGAAAATGTAGACAGAAATGTATCAGATTACAGTTTTGAAAGTAACTAGATTCTCATCTCTTAAGTTCAATATAAAAATCATCTATTTGTAACTGTTTTTGGAGATTTCCTGTCAGGCAAGAAAGTTTTATTACTTCAAAATCTCAATCAAAGTAATGAAGTTTTTTAGTCGTGAAAAATTTCTTTGCAGTATTGATCAAGTGAAATTCAAGACTCATGAGGAATTGATCTCTCATATGAGACAAACGCACCATTATCCTATCGTGAAGTGTCATGATTGCAGAAAGGAGTTTATTCATGAGAAGGATAGACTTCATCATGTTCGAGAAGAACATGAAAGGAAAATAGATTATAGGAAACACAAGGGTGAGTAGTATAAGATTCTTTCAAAATAGTAAAGAATGAGATTCAATCGATAAAAACTTGCTTTCCGAAATATGCCAATTCTAAATGGAATATGATAAGATTTGGAAAGTGTAGGGATAAGTTAAAACTATAGGCTTTTTCGTGTACGAATCAGTTAAGACCTAATTTACTTTGTGTAATATCCCCTTTCCGTTAAAAAAGTTTACAACATTATTAGCTGCAACTTCGGCCATCCTAGATCGCGTCATAAAAGTAGCACTTCCAATATGCGGTAATAATGTTGTTTGTGACATTTGAGTTAATGGATTAGACTTGGATATAGGTTCATTTTCATAGACATCTAAACCAACACCAGCTATCAGCTTATTTTTTAGGGCACTAATCAAATCTTGTTCATTTATCACTTTACCCCTCGAGGTGTTTATAATAAAAGCGGTTTTTTTCATTAACTTAATTTTTGATTCATCAATTAAATGTAAAGTATCCCTGTTTAGTGATACGTGAATGGAAACAAAATCACTACGTTGTAGCAATTCTTCCAAGGGGACATAAGTAATATCAAGCTCTGATTCAATCTCATATTTACGATTTTTACTATAGTAAAGTACTTTCATGTCAAAACCTTTTGCACGTCTTGCTACGAGTGTTCCAATTTCTCCTAGACCAATGATACCCAAAGTACTTCCATATACATCATACCCAAGAAAGAGATCAGGCGACCATCCAGATTCCCAATTACCGATTCTTACATGTCTATCAGCATTGACAATATTTCTAGCAGCAGAAAGAATCAAGGAAAAAGTCAGATCTGCTGTAGTATTAGCTAATACATTTGGTGTGTTTGTTACTATTATTTTTCTTTTTGTGGCTTCATAAATATCAACATGATCATGTCCTACACTATAGCAGCTTATTATCTTAAGATTTGGACCTGCTGCGTCCATGACATTTGAGTCTACGTTATCCCCTAACATGCAAATTAATGCGTCGACATTCTTGACATTTTCTAATAAAGTGTCTCTGTCAAGTATATCTGCTTTCGGATTCATATTAATTTGAAAATACTTTTTTAATATCGATGGTCCTGGTTCTGGTATTTTTCTTGTAACATACACTTTATTTTTGCTAATTGTTTCCATAAAATAAGTGATCATTCTAGTTTGGGTTATTAATACGATATGAAAATTGGATATACTAATATTCCGTTACTCATTATTTTTAGTCTTCAAAATTTTTGAATATAATATTTTTAAGAAAATAATTCCTATGTAGTATGGCATGTTGTAAAAAGCAGCAAGTGCTGCTACCTGGGAGCCAAAGAATTGTTGTGCGAAAACAGTTACCAGTATGTTATTTACATAACTGATTGCAATAAGACCTGAAATCTTGTATTTCATCGATGTACCTCTATTATTAAGATTCATGATGAGATAACCAGTAATAGCAAATACTGCAAATAATGCAAAAGCAATAACAGTGGTAGTAGTTACAAAGGTAAATTCCAAATAGAAATAATCTGAAAATTTTGAAAATATTGCCAAATTAATCAAAGCCATTAAAATAATTGATATAGGCAATGAGCTTTTGTTTATACTTGTAGCTATCCTGGGTAAATATTTTTTTATAATGCCACTCCCTATTAGAGGAACAATTAGGGATATCACCAATAGTAAAATCATATCGAATACTGGAATTGAAAATTCGGTGTTATATAGAATATATACTAATGCTGGCAATATAAAGGGAACCACAAGTGATGTGACAATCACCATTCCGACTACAATAGAAAGTCTACCTCCTACATAATTGGTAACAAATGGGGCGCCAAGTCCTGTAGAAATGCCAGATAATAATAGTACAGACAGTGCATATTTAGGATAAATTTGATTAGTAACGAAATACATTGTTACCGGTATTACTAATACTTTTGTTATACATAAAATAAACAGAAATTTTGGTTTCTTAAAGGTTGAGATGAGATCTTGGAAATTAAGCTGAATGAGATTGAAAAATAATAATAGTCCAAGAATTACCAGAATGTATGGGGAAAAAAATTCTCCTAGAGAAGGAAATATAATACCACATATTGTAGAGGCAAGGATTGAAAACGAAAGCACCAGTAGGATTTTAGTGTCAAAATTGGTCAATTATAACTATCATTTATTACATTTCCATAAATATTTATCAATAATTAAAGAAAAAATTGATATAGATATACACTGGTAATTATTGCTTTATTATCGCATATTTGGATGGCCGTACAATTAAAAGGTAAAACGGAAATGGATAACGGTATATTACTGAATAGTAAATATGGTTAAATATTAAATATTAGAGTTTTTTAATAAATAGAGTGAAAAAGAAGGCTATTCTAATAATAAATATTTTGTTACTAATTATGATTACATTGATCCATGTGTCTACATTGAAAGAAACTTTAGGAAGTCAATCTGAAAATAATACATCGCTTGTCTTGATTAACGGGTCGGATATCAAATATGCCCTTGCTTCTGTTCAAAATGATACGATTCCAAAATATGTTGAATTGTCGGCTAGTCAGATAAAAGAAGCGTTGACTGAACTGCCGGATTGGACAATATTTAATGGTAAGCTGCATAAGACTTTTACGTTTAAAGATTTTTCCACTTTATTTGAATTTATGTACAAAGTAGCTGATTCTTCTCAAAAATTGAATCATCATCCAAACATGACATCAACATGGAATACATTAACGATTGATTATGATACGTGGAGTTTAGGACATGTAATTTCCAATCTTGATGTCAAGGCAGCCGGGAATGTAGAGAGGTTATATCGTGAAAACAGTTATAACAATTCTAGTAAATAATTAATTTAGCTATAGCATTTAGAAATTTATTGTTACTAGGCAATAGGAATATTATTATATCAAACTAGTTGACTAGTAAATTGAAGATATGATATGATATAATTTATTCTCGAACACATTTTAGACTATAATGAAGTAATAATAATAATGAATATCAGTCAATTACTATGATTAGAAGTGAAGTATAGAATTTGGAGGCGGAAAAATTCAGGTCATCTCTATAATGATAGATTGAATCGTAAATCAATAGTAATAATAAATAAATTTATTCTATATAGTCTAGTAGTATCTACAAGATTACCTTCGTCAATTCTAATAAGGAAATCCTCAATCTTCTAAGGTATGTTTAATAAGGAATCTTGCAGAGGATGTGGCTTTTGTTTAATACCTTTTGCTACGTGCAATATTTGTCAAGAATACGTTTCATGGATTTGCTGCAGATGCGATAGAATAGATGATTGTAATCATACCCATAACTATTGCAGAATAGTATTAAGGAAAAGAATAGAACCTAATTTATTCAAGACATTTTTGTCTGAGGCAATAATCAAAAATTGAATTTAACTGAAGTGGAGCAAATAAGAGAGATGAAATTAAGTTCCAGCGGTGTTAAATCAAGACAGTCATCATATTTTATTGAGTATTTAAATCAACCCTTTTATAATGACTTGAGGGATATGATACAAGTACAAATCGGTTCATGTGAGCAACTGCTTGCTACAACAAAGAGTATCGTTCAAAGAAACGTTATTGAAAGAGAAGCAATGATTTTGAAATTAGTTCTAGAGCTGCTAGAATATTAATGAAAAGATAGAGGAAAAAACAGAAATTCATAATATATACAAGGATAACGCGATTGATTTATGAGGAACCCGTGAAAAAGCATACCAAATTATTATTGATACTTCGTCATGCCAAATCAAGTTGGGAATTTGCAGAATTATCTGATCATGATAGGCCTCTAAATAATAGAGGTAAGCGAGATGCACTTAGAATTGGTAAAAAGCTATTGAAAGAAGGGATTGTCCCACAACTAATAATAAGCTCTTCAGCAGTCAGAGCCTCCTCTACTGCATTAAAAGTTGCCAAGGCATGTGGCTATCAAGGTGAAATTACAGTTGAAAACTCTCTTTACGGATCAGGATATACAGAATATCTCAATGCAGTGAAAAAAAAGGATGATAGATATGATATAATTATGCTAGTCGGACACAATCCACATTCAGAACAATTATTGGAGATATTGACAGGAACGATGAATACAATGTCTACCTGTACTGTTGCATGTGTAATGCTTTCAATAGCTTCCTGGAATGAGATAGATTCTCAAGTAAAAGGTGAATTGATCAATTTATGGCGACCCAAGGAATTAAGTTCTAATGACTAATAACGATAGAAGCATTTTAACTTTTTATTAACTCAAATGAAGCTATTCTATTTACAGTGGTACAAAGTTCATATATATTACGATTGTTAGTTTGCCAAATTAGGGTAAGATTCACATTTGATTCTCTAACAATCAACATAAGTATAAGCTATTTTTCAATATGATTATTTATGAACCCACAGTATATTGAAAACACACTTTTAAATGTGACAACCGAGCAGTATATGTAAAACTAGTTCAAAGAGTGAATATAGGAATCTAATGAAATGTGAAATTTGTGATGTGAATGAAAGTATACCTTTTAGGTGTAATTATTGTAATAAAGTATTCTGTAGTCTGCATAGAATACCAATAAACCACTCATGCGTTTCTATGAGAGAGTACATTGACAAAAAAAACATGGTGAATAGCTATACTGAGAATTCAAATCTTAGAGTATTATTTAAGATAAAATTTTCTAAACTGGAGATACTTCACTTGTCCATTGCGACAATTTTAGTAACTGCGGTTGGTATGTCATTCAATGGATTTAGAAATATATCTTGGCAATTTTTGTTAATTTTTGTTAGTGCCTTTCTGGTGCATGAATTAGCACATAAATTACTAGCTCAATTTTATGGAAGTTGGGCAGAGTTTCGGGCAAACTTGTATGGACTAATCGTAACAGCCATTTCAGCACTTCCATTTATCCCATTCAAATTTATAGCTCCAGGTGCTGTTATGATAGACTTATCGGACAGAAGTAAATTTGGAAGGGTTGCATTCATTGGACCGCTTACTAATCTTGTCATGGGATTAATGTTTTTGATATTATCTTACAAATTTGCAGGTGTAGGTTATTTCCATATAGGAACATTATTTAATTCTTGGATTGCGTTGTTTAATTTATTTCCATTTGGAAACCTTGATGGGCAGAAAATTTTTAGTTGGAGTAAGATTGTATGGATTGTTATGATTGCGAGTAGTATGGCATTGTTTGTTTTAAGTTATCAAATTAAATAAAAAGTATTGATAATACTAGTTACCAGTATCATCAGCTGTTTTCATTAGTTGTTGTTGTCGTTGCTACTATCGCTATTCTCGTCAGCGTTGTTGCTGCTGTCGTCAGCGTTGTTGTCATTGTTGTTAGATATTTCGTTCCTGTAAAAGTTTGGATCCTCAGAACAGTTCACTATTTCCTGATCACCAAGATTTTGTCCTATTTTTCCCGCTAGATCTATACAGTCTTGGGTTTCTTGATCAGCTCCTTGATAAGCACCTGAATTTTGGAAAGCACTCAATGATATTTCTTCAGAATCTACATTGCCATTCTTTATGTCATTAACCAACTCGTCAAGGTCGTCATAGTCTTCAGGATTATTGCTGTTATTATTTGAAGATTGATCAATGTTGTCTTCGTTGTTGGATGAGGAAGTGTTATCGGACGCAGAACTATCATCAGTGTTGGTATCTGCATTAGAAGTTGATGTGGTATCAGCAGTGTTGGTATCTGCATTAGAAGTTGATGTGGTATCAGCAGTGTTGGTATCTGCATTAGAAGTTGATGTGGTATCAGCAGTGTTGGTATCTGCATTAGAAGTTGATGTGGTATCAGATGTAGTATCAGTTCCAGTTCCACTCTGCATATTATTATTCACGAATTCTCTGGCTTCAGCTTCTGTAAACTTTCCTGTTTTAACTAATTCATCAACCAGATTGTTTTCATTAGTATTACCGGAAGTTGATGTGGTATCAGCAGTATCGGTTGATGTGGTATCAGCAGTATCGGTTGATGTGGTATCAGTTCCGGTATCCGCAAAGTCGGTAGTTGCAGTAGAAGTCGCAGTAGTAGGAACAGTACTATTTGAGTATTTATTATTGAAATAGTTTACATCGTCTACGCAGTGAACTACTTCTCTATCAGTAAGACTATCGCCTATTTCTGCTGCTTGGTCTATACAGTCTTTCAGACTATCATTTGCGTCATCATAAATGTTTGCTGTCTTCATTGACTGTATAGGTATTTCTTCTATGTCTGCATCACCATTTCTTACGGCTTTTGCAAAATCTGCTAGATCATCAAAACTTTCTAAGAGTTGTTCTTCCTTGTGTAAAGCTTGCACTGGAATGTTATTAGAAATAAGGAAGAATGCACTTACAGCTATAATTGTTCCCAATAAGAGAGATATGTTTACTATCGGCCGTGAATTGTTCATCATTTAAAATTCTAAATTATCATAAATAAATCTTTTGAAATCCTTAAATAATCTGTAAGCAATAATAGTTGTAATCTGTAAGCAATAATTGTAGTTTTTTCTGCTATATTTGTTCATCTCTTCAAGATAATCTGAATGATTCCAAGTACATATGAGTAATTCCGAGTAGTATTTACTGCACCCTTTAGGTCATTAAAAGATCAAATTTTAATTTTCCAACTAATACTAATGAGGCCAATTTTGCAAAACCAATATTGTTAGTTTTTCAATATTTAACTCATAAATTCATCAGTTTAAGTTAAATTTAGAGCTTGTTTGAAGCACTATATTTCAATATTTCCGATTAGCGCTTACAAATTGGTTATTAATAGCTATCATTTAATAAATAGGCATCCGAACAATTTGTTCTTTTTATTCATTTAAAAATGTCATGTAACTGTAACAAGTATCGTTTTGCTCTATGGTAAAATAATCTCTATAGTAAAATAATAGTTTGTAATCAATTAATTTGATGTTATTTTTACATTATTTTATATTGTTAAACCTTCGATAAGCATGTGCTTAGGGAAATATTTCATCTCCAAGTGGAAATAAGAGTAAGAAAAGTATCGCTCTTTCTTCCCCAAGGGTAATAATGAAACATTATTATGAATTTGAAGTACATAGACGCATATTGATACGCATTAATGAAAAATGGTAATCTTGTAAGAGAACCAGCCAACGTAAAATTCATGCGTGCCTGTTGTGCAACATATTTCTTGAAGGTTTATCTTGCTAATGTGTAAAAAAATTTAAAATATAATAATACATCACAATGTTTTAGAAACAATTAGTGTTATTGTCGTTAATACTTTGTTCATTTTTCTAACATCCACATAAATCGATTTTAATTGCTCCTCCGTTGAGGCAGATATTTTGACAACAATATCGTAAACTCCAGAAACAGGGGACACTTCTTCTACACCTTCAATTTTTCCGAGTTCTTCTACTACCTTATCTGAGGAGGCAAGATCACAACAGATCAAGACGTATGCATGGACCATGGATATACTATAATATTACAGGGTTTAAATAAATACGACACCTAAACATATCACTAGTGATATGTACTACAATATTTGACTCATTTATTAGAATAGTTTACGAGAAGTGATTCTTTGTAGATGAAGAATTAGAGAATTTGTTAATGATGGATATTGTGTTAATGATGGATATGACATCAAGTATCCTCGAGGTTATTGTCGAATACTATCTACCGTCAAGAAAGATAGTTAGCAGATTTTATAAAAGTATGATAAGCATCTATTAGTTCTATGACAGAGGCAACAATAGGGGAAAATCATAAGCGGTTTATAGAAGAAATGAATGCGACAGAAGTTCGTAATACAATAAATGAAAAAACCGTTGCGATTTTGGTTTTTGGTGCTTGTGAAAACCATGGAGATCACATGCCGTTTGGATCCGATTTTATTTTCCCTACAGAAGTTGCAAAAAGAGTTGCTGCTAAGGCACATAATGTTATTGTTTTTCCCCCCATTCCATACGGAGTAAGTTTGCACCATGACCAATTTCAGATGACTATGAGTATTAATCCTGAAACCCTCGTAGGCTTAATTTGTGATTTACTTTCAAGTCTTTTCCAGAACCATGTTAGTCGCGTACTTATAATAAATGGTCACGATGGAAATATCGGCCCGATAGAAATTGCAGCCAGATTGATAAAAAATAAACATCCAGACATGACAATAGCATGTCTTGAAGCCTGGTGGGTTCTAGTTGGCCAGCTAAAAAAAGATCTCTTTGAGGTTTGGAGCGGACTTGGTCATGGCGGTGAAGCAGAGACTTCTGCACTTCTTGCAATCCGCCCAGATTTAGTAAATATAGAACTAGCACCAAGGGAAATTGTTCCCAGACTACCTGAAAATATCAGAATATTTTGGAAATTTGATGAATTGACTTCGACTGGAGCTACAGGCGCGCCTCAAAAAGCAAATATCAAAAAAGGCTACGAAATTCTGCAGATCTTAGAAGACGTTTTGCTTTCATTTCTCAAAGAAATGGAATCTTCAGATTGGAAATATGGACAATATTTAATATAGTGATTTTGAATTCATGCTAGAGAGAGATAGAGATTATATTCATTACAAGTCAAAATAATTTTTAATATTTGAAATCAGTCTAAGAATTACTTGAATGTATATAACGAGAAATCACATTCTTCGCAACTGTAGAAGAGAGTATCAAAGTTTGAGCATAGAGTCATAACATTATAGCACCTTGGACATTCGATTTCATATTCTATGCTATCTGTAATGTGTTTCTCAGTCTCATTCTGATTTCCCGTCTTGACAGCATATTGCGATTCCAATTCCGCACCATTCATTCGTTTATTTCTTATTGAAACTGTATGGTTAGACACTTGTGAATGTTCAGAATCTTGATTTATAAAACATGTATAACTTGATAGGGGGGGAGAGATAGGGTTAAACCCTTTCTCCATGTACTCTGACATGAATAACTTGCTAATGCAATACCAAAAACAAAATAAAATATAATTGAATCCAGAATGGAATTCATTTGACAGTGAAAGAAGACTCGATTAACCTTCACAAGATGTTGAAAGGAAAAATAGAGATCCGAAGTAGAGTTTCTTTAGACAATGCATTTGAAGAAAAAGGAACACTAGGGTTGATATACACTCCTGGTGTAGCTTATGTAGCTTCAGAAATAGGTCATCGTAAGAAATTAGCTTATGATTATACCTCAAAATGGAATAATGTAGCAATAATATGTGATGGAACAAGAGTTCTTGGACTGGGTAATATTGGTCCAGAAGCTGCTCTACCAGTAATGGAGGGAAAGTCTGTTTTATTCAAAGCCTTAGGAGACATAAACGCAATTCCATTATGCATTGACACTCAAGATAAAGAGGAAATTATCAAGTTTGTCAAAGTAATACAGCCAAATTTTGGGGCAATTAATATAGAAGACATAGAATCTCCGAAGGTCCTAGAAATTGTTGAAAGATTAAGTAAAGAAATATCATTACCCATTTTTCATGATGACCAACACGGTACTGCCATAATTACTCTTGCGGGTCTCATAAATGCTCTCAAGTTGGCAAAGAAAGAATTGGATGAGGTACGCGTTGTAATATCCGGGTCGGGATCGGCAGGTTATGGAATATTCAAGATATTGGAAACAGCAGGATGTAAGGATATTATTGTTACCGATACTAAGGGAGCGATATATAGTGGAAGACCTGATATTACTGATAATAACCCATACAAGAAAGAGATATCCCTTAACACAAACATCAGAAAATTACGGGGGACGCTGCAAGACGTAATTAGGGAATCAGACGTTTTTATTGGTGTTTCTGGAAAGGCCGATCTTTTGAGTAGAAATATGATAGAATCCATGAGTGAGGATGCGATTGTTTTCGCTCTAAGTAATCCGGATCCTGAAATAATTCCCAGCTCTGCACTAAAATATGGTGCAAAAATTATTGCAACAGGAAGGTCGGACTTTCCTAATCAGATTAACAACGCTGTAGTATTTCCTTCTGTAATCAGAGCTCTTCTTGACCTTAGGGCAAATAATCTAAGCGAGTTTATGCTTGTATCTGTAGCATATGCTATTGCGAATATAGTTGAAGATATTCATCTTCGATATGATTACATAATTCCGAAAGTTGATGATCCCAGAATAATTCCTATTGTTACCAAAACCATAAAAAAAGTACTTCGCAAACATATCAAAACCAACATAAACTCTAAAGGCAGTACTAGAAACTAGTTTTTTATTATCGGATATTTGTAATATGTAATCTTTAATGCAGTTTTTTTTAATTATCGCTTATTACTATTTAATAACATACATAACATTAAACTTAAACCGAATTGTCATCCAGTTTCTTTATGATATTGTTTGTATTATTCCAACTATTCAATTCTGTGCTATTCCAATCTTCATAATGAATTACTTTAGAAAGTATCGTTCTTTTTAGCCAACCAACCCTTTCTAAATCGGGTTTGTCTTCGAATTTATTGACATATCCGAGACATAGGTATGCTATTGGTTTAACATGTTTGGGTATTCCTAAAATATTTCGTAAATCATCAATTGCAAGTATGCTTACCCAACCTACCCCTATTCCCTCTGCCCTCGCTGCTAACCATAAGTTTTGTATTGCACAACAAACACTATATTCACCTGTTTCTGGTATGGATGTTCTACCTAAAACAAAAGGTCCAAATCTTTCAGGATCATATGTCACACAAATATTAATATCAGATTCCAGAATGCCTTCTAATTTTAGTTTAACATATTTATCTTGTTTTTCTAAATCGTTATCAAGCAAAGAAATAGATTTCTCTCGTTCTTGAACAAAGGAATTTTTAACTTTTAGTTTTGTATCTTTATTCTTAACTAGAATAAAATCCCAAGGCTGAGAGTAGCCAACGGATGGCGCATGATGTGCTGCATTTAGAATTTTTACAAGCGCTTCATCCGGAATTTTTTTATCAACGAAATGAGATCTGATATCTCTCCGAGAAAAAACGGCCTTGTAAAGACCCTCTTTTTCACTGATTGTAAATGAGTCAAGTTCTGGGGACAATTTTCTGTCTTCAAATCACATTAATGATAATGCCATCCATCGTAATCTCCAAGTTCTTGAGCAGATTAAAAATAAACATGAATCATGAGACACCCAAATTTACCTTATTATCATAATTGCACATGGCGAATGATGCACAATCTTACTTGACACACTTCCTATTATTAACTCCTTAAACTTCCCCATTCCTCGACTTCCCATGATTACAAGGTCAAAATTCTCTTTTTTACTATAGTCCAAAATAACTGGAGCCGGATTTCCCTGAAGAAGAACTGTTTTGATAGTTATTCCTTTTTGACGAGCAATTTCTGAACATTTTGATAATATTTCTTGATTTTCTTTTTTGTAGGCTTCTAGTAGTTCACTCAGAAGTTTTTCTGATTCGATATGGGTTATAGGCACTTGTTCCATTACATTAACTACAGAAATATTTGAACCTAATTTTTCTGAAAGGACTAATGCAGCCTCTAACGCCCTGTAAGAATTATCCGATCCATCAGCTGGCACCAGTATTTTTGTAAACATTTAATATTATTAATTTAGGCGTGTTTAATATATATAATCTATGAAAATGCGATCTTTTGCTTATTTAAGTTTATGATACTATATCTTGGTAAATTTACTGATACTGAGAAAGAAGAAATTAAAAAAAAGTTGGACTGACTGCTTGAGCTAGCTCTAGATTTTAGTTATCAATAAGCATAGTCTGAATCTTCAAAGCATCGAAGCACTTCATAATCTGCTAGATTATTTGAGAGATCCTGTCTGTTTTCTATACACCCTTGTGTTTCAATATCTTCTTGTTTGAAAATTTTAGAATTTTTGAATTCCTTCCAATTCATACTATCATCGTTATCCTTACCATTGTCAATATCTTTCACAAGTTCCTTCATAGTGTCATCATCATCCCAGATATTCTTGGCAGCATATAGTGGACTATTTGAAGCAACAAATGAGACTCCAAACATTAGGATCAATAGCGATGCTACCAGAAACACAGTTTTCATTGGTTGTTTCTTGTTCATTGGTTGTAGGGTTTAATTCATCATAAATAAATTAATACACTATATTAATTTCATATTATGATGTATTTTAATATAAGTATTCGTAATTTATGAATATATTAAGTATTATTTGTTGCTTATTACATGTTTTTTTGAAATATTCTCTAGTGGTAGTTCAAGGCCAATATTGAATATTATACTGTTTCTAAGAAAACATTATGGTTATCTATAAAATTTCTAAATTTCTAGATTTTCTACGCATTTTTAGTCAACAAAGTTAAACTTTATGTAAAAAATATTCGATAATATGATGGATATAACTCTAACATCTATTTCTGAAAGTGTAATTTTAGAATTTGGATCTGTCATGCTGTGATAGTTAATTATCGATGAGGTTTTTATCTTCAAGTTCTTATTTTAATATATTCGTAAGCATCAGTCGTATTTTCAAAGGCATAGTGTACTTTTTGAAATTGTTCACGAAACTTAGACACAGCACTACCAACTTTATTGGGATCTGATTTGTCTATTACAATCTGTTTGATAAACGATGCTATCTCTTTCATTTCACTTTGCTTCATACCTAATCTGGTTACTTCGGGAACACCTATCCTGACTCCACTTGGGTGCATATAATGTTTACCAGATTTGATATCACCAGGTAGAAGCTGTCTGTTAAGAATAATGTTTGCTTTCTCTAATTCTTTTTCAATAGTTCCCCCATCCCCAAAGTTGGAAACATCTACAGCCAGTTGATGTGATTCTGTGTATCCACGCTTTTCTCCTAAAACTCTAAAACCAAAATTTGCAAGTGATTCAGCAAGTGTTTTTGCATTGCTTATGACTTGTTTTGCATATTCCTTTCCAAATTCTAAGGACTCTGCTAATGCTATTGCTTTTCCTGCTACGTGATGGAGATGATGACTGCTTGTATTTCCTGGAAAAATAGCTTTCTTTATGCTATCTGCATGCCGTTCAAGTGAAACGATTATTCCTCCCTGTGGACCCCAGAGAGTCTTGTGGGAACTCATTGTCATGGAATCTGTTCCCTCTCCAATTGGATCTTGAAATTGTCCTCCGGCTATCAATCCAGCTACATGAGCTCCATCATAATTGATGTAAATGCTATTGTCGTGCATAAAACTAGCCAATTCTTTAACTGGATGAGGAAAAAGGAATAGACTTCCTCCAAACATTGCAATTGCAGGTTTTTTGCCATTTGAAATCAATTCACTGACCTTTTTCTTGGTGGCGTCAACGTCAATAGTCATATCTTCTTTGGAGAAAGGATAGTGTTCTATGTTTAGTCCGTGAACAAGACCAGCTGTTCCCGAGTGTTCTTTCTTGCCATGTGAAATATGTCCCCCAGTGGGAATTGATGCAGCTAGCATGTAGTCTCCAGGATTAGAAAAAGCAGAATATATTGCAAGATTTGCAACTACGCCAGAGGTCGCTCTACAGTCAGCAAATTCAGATTTGAAAACCTTTTTTGCTAATTCATTGCATATTATTTCCACTTCATCAATGTAAATACATCCAGCGTAGACCCGTTCACCAGGCCATCCTTCGGCATACCTATTCCCAAAGTCAGACACAATCGCTTCTCGTACAGCAGGACTTGGAATATTTTCACTTGCAATTAGAGGTATTGAGGATTTAAACCAATTGTGATGCTTTTCAAGAAGATCAAACACTTTGTGATATGATTCTTTAGCGCTCATTGTAATGTGTGTATGGTGACCTTAAGGTCCTAATTTAAAATATTGCTTGTATTGTCGTCATCTGTCGTCATCATGAATAATTTGATGATGGATGGAATTTCAAAGACAGCCTTATGATAATTGACTTTTTTTTCACAACTTTTAATTTACTCTAGATTGGACTCATACTGATGGATAAAAATGAGCTAAAATGTGCCCTGTGTGGTAACAAGTTGACTTTTAGGTACAAGTCAATGAGTGAGTGGAACATTTCAGGATATCTCTGTGGTGTATGTTATGATAAAAAGTTATCTGAATTCTATATATCTCCAGATCGTAGGGATATTGTAAAAAGATAATAATCCTTGGCCATTCCTGATTTGGGGGTAGTTAAGTAATTAGACTGCTAGAAACGTTCGATTACCAACAATAAAAAATAGAGTAAAAATTTAACGGTACGATTTTTGTTTTCTGCGTCTTGCGCCAGATCCACCAAATTTCTTTGATTCTGTTTGTCTGGGATCGCCTGATAACAAGTGTCTGTCAAATTCGGTAATCCTTTTACGAATTTCTGTTCGTACACTTCTTGCAAAGGGGTGGTCTTTTGGATCTCTTCCGCCCTTTCCGGTACCTGTTAATGCTCTACAGATTGCAACTGTACTTGCAAACGCCTGTCCCATAAAACCGCCTCCGTGCACCTTGACACTAATATCTACCTTGTCTCTATATTCACCTATCAATTTAAGCGGAACAAGAACCAATTCTCTTGCCACTTCGGAATTTACCAACTCAGCCGGTATGTTGTTTATTCTAACTTTTCCACTCCCTTTTGAAATTGTGGCCACAGCTCTGCTTGATTTTCTTTGTCCTGGATAAAGATCTATTTTATTCATAACTATCCAACCCCTTCCAACCAATCTGTTTTGCCAATTCACCAAGTGTTATAAAATATGATGCTGGTTTTCTAATTTTAGAATCCTCAAATGTCTCAAGCTTTGCATTCTTTAGATCTGGTGGGATTGCCACATAGATTCTCAATCTCTTTAAAGCTGTCAATCCACTGGATTTTCTTTTTGGTAACATACCTCTGACCATCCTTGTAAGAATTCTATCAGGCATTCTTGGATGAAATGGACCATGTATAGGATTTGTAGCAGACGAAATTGTTAGATATTCTTTATACTCTTCTATAGTTTTGTATCTATTCCCGGAAATCATACTTTTTTCAGCGTTTACAACTCTGACATGATGACCTTGGAGTAAAAGTTTTGAAACATGGGAACACATTCTTCCCGCAATACAATCCTTCGCGTCAATAGTCAAAACCTGATTAGGCCTTTGTTTTTGTTCAGCAAGTTGCTTAGCCAATTATTCTTACCCCCTTACCATCTGGGTATTTCTTTATCAAATTATCCAGAGCAAGAATTTTTCCACCCGCGTCAAGTATTTTTTTTGTAGCTGCTTCTGATATTGCAAAACACCATATTGTTAGATTGTGACTAATGTCACCAGAACCTAATATTTTGCTTGGCACTATTACAACTTCTTTATCCTTAGTAACATGGGCCAGTTGACCAATGTTAACTTGCCTTCTATTAGATCTCGACCTGGAGAGCTCTTTAATTACAGCTTTCCATATCGGCACTTTATTTTGCTTTGATGCATTCCTCAGTGTCCAAATCGTATTGTTTAATGTATCAGGAAACATGAAATATACTCGCTATCCTTAAACCCCAAATAAATCTATATCTAAATATTCTTTGGTACCGATAAAGATTGAACAACATTATCAAATTCCTTTATTTTTGAGCCTAGTATCTTTGCTGCTTCTAATACAATCTCTTCTGGTGTTAACGCACCATTAGTTTCTATTACCAGTATGCAATCATCCTCTTTCTTGCTGTCTTTCACAACAGCTACGGAAGTTGGCTGCCATTTTGCATGACTTTTCCCGGTTCCTAGTCGTGCGTATGCCTCAAACTTTAGTTTTTGACCTGGTGCCAGAGAAACTATTGGTATTTCATTATTGACAGGTTTCACAACATCATCTTCAGATATTAAATCTGCAGTAGTAATAACTTTGGTTTTGTCTTGAGATTCAGCATCTAGAACTAACAATACTCTGCACTTTGAACAGCCAAGAGAGCTCTTACAATCACAGAGGTGCGGCATTACAAATCTCTCTAGATCTGTTCGCAATGGAATCAGTCCGAGTCTATGGGCAATAGCTTCATCATGCATGACAGATGAATTATCTAGTATCACTACATCATCGATTGCAAAAGTAGGAACTTGACTAATAGACAATCTTCTTAAAGCATTGACATACTGTCTTGGAATATCATTAAATTCAATTTCAATATGATTATTATCCTTTTCGAGAATCTTAATTGAGTTCAATCGTCGACGAAATTGTATTCACGTACACTTAAAAATCTACCGAAATAGTTGCAACAATGAAATTCATCCATGTCAAAAGATTAATCCGTTGCAATACAATCAATATCTAAATTGAATGATGCGATTAAATTTGAATACTTTGGATTATCGCCATTTGAGATAGAAGTAATCTATAATACCTTGTCCAAGTTTTCCGCCGTAGATGAAAAAATTTTGGTAGAGGAATCTGAGTATGTAACTCTGCTAAAAATCGAATTCCCGGTGCCCTACGATGATAATTTCTTTAGACTATTTGGTTTTGATAATTGGCAGAAATTTAAGGCCTTATTTAACGAAATGAAACGCAGAAGAGGTAGGAAAGGATTAAAAATAATAATAGCTTTTTCGGGAATATCGGCTGACATAAATTCAAGGATAGCTTTTTTGCTAACCAATGACATCGGTCCACAGTTTGAGTATGCCGCTGAAAAAATTGAACATATGACAGATTCCATACACATACAAGCAAAAAATCTTGAAATAAGTAGACAATTTACAACATATACTTTCGACGCAACTGCAATGAAGTGGGTGATATCAGGTAAAGTATGATGACAAGGAATCTTGAATCGAGGTGCATACTATGTATGAGGAAGGCTGTCGAGCGACAATATTGTGAATATCATTATGAGGCATTACAGTCTCTAAAGGGTCATTATGAAGCTTGGAAAAAGTCCTATGGCGAAATTTCATGGATTGAATACCTAAACAGACTACAAAAAATAAGTCATACCGGAAAATGGGTCAAGCAGGTAATTGAAATAGAATTAAAAAATGAACAAAAAAAGAGATAGTGGCTGTATCTTCTATACCTGTTATTGCCTACATTTCTCCCATTCCTGGAGGCATACCAGGAGGACCGCCAGCTCCAGACTTACTTGAAGCTATTACGTCATCTATTCTAAGAATCATGGATGCAACTTCTGTTGCTGATTTGATAATCTGTTCCTTGACACTGAGTGGTTCTACAATATCTAGTTTTGACATATCTACAATCTTTCCACTTCTTGCATCAATTCCACTCCATTTCGATCCCTTAGCTTGTTTGGAACGTAATTCCGTTAGTGTATCTATCGGATCCATACCAGCATTTTCTGCTAAAGCGAGTGGAATAACCTCGAGCGATTCTGCAAATTTATCTGCTGCTAATTGTTCCCTTCCAGATAATGTCGAGGACCAGTCCCTTAATTTTCCTGCAACAAAAGATTCAGGGGATCCACCACCTGCGACTATTAATGGTTTTTCCATAACATCTTTGGTAACCATAAGTGCATCATGAATTGAGCGATCTGCTTCATCAACGACCCTCTGTGAACCTCCTCTAATGAGAATGGTAACTGCTTTTGGATGTTTACAACCTTCAATGAAAACCCATTTATCAGTTTCAACCTTTCTTTCCTCTACGAGATCTGCAGAACCAAGATCCTTGGAACTCAAGTCCTCAAGGTTATTAACAGTTCGGGCACCTGTAGCTCTGGCCAATTTAGTCATGTCACTTTCCTTAACTCTGCGAACAGCCAAAATATTGGATTTTGCCAGATAGTGTTGAGCGACATCGTCAATGCCTTTCTGGCAGATAGTTACATTTGCACCAGACGAAATTATCTTATCTACCATACTCTTTAGCATCTTATTTTCTTCTTCAAGAAACATTTTCATCTGATCTGGTGAACTAATGTTAATCTTGGCATCAAATTCGGTTTTCTCAATTTCTAGGGCTGAGTTGACAAGTGCAATTTTTGCCTTTTCAATTCTCTTTGGCATTCCTCCATGAACAACTTCCTTATCAAGCACGATTCCTTTAATCAGTCTTGTATCTCCTAATGATCCGCCTGCTTTCTTTTCTACTTTGACATCATCGATATCTACAAGATATCCAGAATCGTTCCGTTCAGAAACCTGTAATGCCGCATTAACAACGATTTCGGCTAGTTCATCAGATTCCCTGGAAACCAGTTTAGTTTGCATAGATGTTTTTGCTACTTTGATTAGCTCGGACTTGTTGCCTCCGTCTATTTTTTGGGCAATTTGATTAAATATCTCAATGCTCTTTAGTGCGCTCTTTCTGTATCCATCGACTATAATAGTTGGATGAACATCCTTTGTGATTAATTCTTCGGCCTTTTCAATCAATGCGCCAGCCAAAACTACTACTGATGAAGTTCCATCACCTACTTCATTATCGGTGGCTTTACTTATTTCTACCATCATTTTCGCTGCTGGATGCTGAACATCAATTTCCTTTAGTATTGTTGCACCATCATTTGTAATTGTTACATCCCCTAATCCATCTACTAACATCTTGTCCATGCCTCTTGGACCCAAAGAGCTCTTTACTACTTCAGAAATCAATTTTGCAGCTGCAATGTTATTTTTTTGTGCATCGCGTCCTTTTGTTTGACTTGCGCCTTCTTTCAATATTAAAACAGGCATACCGCCTGCTGAACCTTGTTGAATTGACATTTATTATATCATATCTCCTAAAACTTGATCTAAAATTCAGTTTTGGGATATTTTAAACTTGCTACAAATAAAAAGTAATAATGAATTCAGACCAGTATTTGGTCAAATTTTCCGTCGTTCAGATCAGAGTATATTTCTTTTGCTGGTTTATTTTCTACTTTAATGCCACTGCTCACACAAGAACCTATAATTTCCTTCGCGCTTGATTTTATTGTGGTTGCATATGAAACATCAATTTTCATTTTAGCTATTTTTACAATTCCTTCCATGGAAATATTTCCAACATAGTCTTTTCCTGCTGTACCTGATCCTTTAGATATATTAGCTTCCTTTGCTACTAGTGCGGTAGTTGGTGGGATACCGACCTCAACGTTAAATTTTTTTGTATCTGGATCGACCTCAACTTTTACAGGAACTTTCATTCCATGAAATTCTTTAGTTTTTTCATTTATCGTATTTACTACTTGCAATACGTTAATACCCAGCGGGCCTAAGGCAGGTCCAAGTGGAGGGCCAGCACTAGCCTCGCCACCACTTACAAGAGCAGAAATTGTCTTTTTTTGTTCCATGTCAGACTAGTTTTAGAGTTATGTTCTTTAATTTAATAGTATGCACCAGCCTATGAGGCCTTTTTAAGATAATTTGCGTCTACCGTCACGGGTATTTGATATGGCGAATCCAGTAGAAGCACGGTTGCCTCTTGCTTTTCATAGTCAACTCTGGTTATCTTTGCCTTCATCGATTTAAACGGGCCAGCAATGACTTCAACGGTATCGTCTATATTCAATTCGGATACTACCGGTCTCTTCACCAAATAGTTTTCAATATCTTTGTAAGGTAACTCTCCACGGATCTGTCCTTTTACATGTCTTACCCCAATCAGAGCATCGTAGGCAATATTGGAGTTTGGAGCTTCGATTATTATGTATCCCTTAAAGCTATCAAGTAATAATATGGAACGCACAGCAATTTTCTTTGAATTTATTCTATTTTGCGCTAGGTTTACCACAATATGCTCTTGACCACCTGTCGTCCTAATTGCAAAAAATTTTGAATCTGATTCTTGACTATCAGGCTGTATTTGAGAATTTTCAGTGCCTGTCTCAATGCCCTCTGATTTTTCCATGTTTGTGTCTAATTCAGAAGCGTCAGCTTGCACTGCATCTCCTTTATCTACATTCTCGGACATTTCGGAGGTAGTTTCACTCTTGATTTCTGACTTTTCTGCAAAGACCGGGTTTAGATCATCAAAATTGTCTTCATTCCCTATAGTACTACTTTCCAATTAGCTTCAGCATACGATAGCTTGTTACAATTTATAAGTTTAATTAAAAATCAAAACATTTCTATTTTCTAAACGCTGCACAATTCTAAATCATATAATCGAGCATAATTTAGCTCATGTCAAGTATCTTTATGATTGCATTTTTTTCCTTCTGGCTGCGATTGAAGAGGCAAAATATAGGATAAATCCACAGATGACCATTAAAAATCCATAAAGTGATAAAGAACCTTTGCTCAGATAAGTACCAATTCCTACGAGTATAGCTCCCATAACTAGTAGAAGCATCCCAATCCTGGCATATCTTGGAATATTTGACATTTACTCTTTAAATTCTAATTTCAATTACCAATATAACTTATCACCCAACCCAGGAAATAACTGAAATAAAATAGGCGGTCAAAAAACAGCACGTTTTTATTTACCAATATGTTATTTGTCGTTACCAAATGAAGATAGCAGTCGTTGGCATGGGAGTTGCAGGAGCTTATCTTATGAATGGACTCGGTAATGATCATGATAATTACGTTAAGGGATTTGAAAGAATGCCTGTTGAAGAGCATGATGCAGTTTGTGCCTGGGCAACTTGTGAAAACGTTATGGAAGATTTGGTTAAGCAATGCGGTCTCAATTTTGATGACTACATTTTGCATGAGGGAAAAAAAATGATGGTTGATATTGGTCATAGTAGTAAGGCCGACAACAGCATTAATGTTGGATTGAAAGGGATGGTTACTTATGACAAAATAAAATTAATCAAGGATATGATAAGAGGTACAAACATCCAGTTTGGAGTCGTTCCAAAGAAAGAGATTCTTGAATCTGAGTTTGATATCATAGTTGATTCTACGGGTTTTCACCGTAACTATTTACCACGTCCACATAACGAAATGTGGATACCATGTATTCAGTACAAGGTGAAATACAAAGACAACACTCCTTTCGATGATTTCTATTTGAAAGCTTTTCCTTCAATGAAGGGTTATTTTTGGTATTTCCCATTAGAAAATGGCTATGCACATATCGGTGCTGGCGATTATGAACGAAAAAATAACAATGTATTTGTCGACCAATTTTTAAAAAAACATAAATGCGAAATAATAAAGAAAGTCGGTCGTCCTGTTAGAATAAGTCCACCGAAAGATTCCGAACCTTTTACTGATGGTCGGAAAACGATTGGAGTTGGTGAATCAATAGGGACCGTGTATCCATTGCTTGGTGAAGGAATTATTCCATCAACATGGTGTGCCCAATTATTCATCAAACATATCACCGATTTTAACGCATACAGAACAGAAGTATTAAAGAAGTTCCAAATTTATGCTCTCGTATTCAAGTTTATTCAATTGAAAATTAATGGTAAATTTAACCTCTTCAAAAATGCCGTTGAGTTACTCAAGATATACAATCACATGAAACATGAGGAAAAGCGGTATGGAATGGAAGTAAAATTCAAAGACTTGGTCAAAGTTTCAAAGATATAGGTTTCATTTAATACTAAATATTAAATGCAATCTAATTCTAGATTTTATTATTACGCACGTATTTCACTGAACTTTGAAAATAATTGGATGTTGATTTTTTCATGTTTTACTTTCTCAGTAATATTTTTTGCAAGTACTTTGTCTTGAGAATGCCCAATAATAAAATTAACACAACTACGAGTCCGATGGCCGATGACGCTTTAATTATAGAGGTAATCAATCTATCAGAAGAATTGTGGAATATGTCGATATGTAATGGTCCTATTATGAATATCAAAAAATATGATACTATCATGATCATTATCCACATGATAAAAATAAGCATAAAAAGATCAAATAATCTCATAAAGAAATTATCCCCTTCATAAAGAAATATTGTATAACTATTGAAATAAATGACAATACGGATGAAAACGTTGCTAATATAAGGATTTTAGTTATTATTTCCTTTTCAGACAATGGACCTCTAGCAAGAATAAGTCTTACTAGTGTTGTTGGTGCGCTGCGTTCTTTAGATGCCACTAATTTAAAGTCCTCGGATATTGAGACCGGCCTGTTTTTGACCTGCCTGTGTTCTACTATTTTTTTCACACTAGCTAGAAACAAGAAAGAATTCATTACTGCTGGCAAAAGAGCAATTACCCCAATAATTTCCGAATTTCCTGCAATTGATAATCCAGCATACATTGATCCTAATAACAATGTCCCTGAGTCTCCAAGAAAAATCCTACTTGGATATTTATGATATTGGTATATTGCGATAGTGCCAAAGAGTAATGGCAAACCCATGAGAAACACAGTAATATTACCAAATAGAATAACACTCACTAATAATGGCATCATTGTGATAATAATAAATCCACTAGCCACACCATTAAATACGTCAATTGAATTTATTGTATTACCAACTATCGGCATTATGGCTAAAATAAGTGGAATATACAGTACTGGTATGAAAGCACTATCAAATATCAATCCAAGAGAATTACCATGACTTCCTAAAACTATTATTGGAACAGCAGCAAATATCAAGGCTACAGGTTTAAACCAACCTGGCATGGTCTTCCTGTCATCAATATATCCTATAATAAATGCGATGATTGTTGATAAAATAACAGAAATTATTTTTATGTCCTGTATTAAAAAATATAATATTATTTCAGAAATTACAATTCCTATGAGCAAGACAGGCCCAGCAGGCCTGGGAACATTTGGCTTTCCAGGCTTATGGTAATCCACTACTACTTTACCTCTCTTATTTAGATATTTAATAAAAACAGGTGTGATAAAAAATATGACTAGAAAGGAAACAGCAGACACTATAATTCCATAAATCGCAACATCTAGAAGTAAATCAAATCACCTATTGTAATTATAAAAGATATCCTTTGATCCTCATTTTTAATTCTTGATCTGGCTCTTTAGTTTTCTTGCGAGTTTAACTCCTATTTTTGGTATGGACCCTAATTTTGATTCTGAGATTTTTTCAATCATAGCTACATCTGTGATTCCTGCCCTATATAGAGCCCTTGCCCTAATTCTTCCAATTCCCTCAAGTTGTATAAGTGGAATCAATTCTGATTTTACACCATGTCTAATTCTTAGCCGTAGTTTATTTATTTCCGGCAAAAGATCTTTTCTTTCGATTAATTTTGCGATTTCATAAAGACAATATATTAACCAATATGTTGTTTCAACCATCCTGTGAAGGTCACCGGGTTCAACTCCAATTTTTTCATTTAAGTTCGCTTCGCTTGATTCATCAATCCATTCTAACAATATAACTAAATTCTTTAGTGAATAGTCATAATTTGATAGTCCGTATGAACCTAGCTTATGTTTCTCGAATAGCCTTTGAAAATATTCCGTTTCGTTTTGCCTCAACGATAGCTTTGGATAAAAATCATAACAATCACAAATCCAATATAAGAAATTTATTACATTATTTTCATGATTGTTAGGATTGTTAGAATTGATATCATATTTGTTACCATTATAAGAATCTAAATTTTTCTTGAATTGAATTCCTGTTTTTGGATCAATATATAGCAGGGAAATGCGTTTACCAAATTTAGTAGCGATAAGTAAATCATTTCGCATGATTATTAACTTTTCATCACTTAGATATGTCAAGAGCGATTCAATTTCAAAGCTAATGGTTTGATTTCCTTGATATTTAGACAGAAATGTTTGTTCAAAAAAGTAGAGTAATTCAGATTTCAACATTTTAGGTTTTGAAGCTATAACTCCCAATACATGAACCCTTAGGGCCCTTTCATCCATTAATTGAGAGACTATTGGTTCCGGTACTCCCAATACAAAATGATTATAGAGGTCTTCTGGATTGGTTCTTGAATCTGCGATAATGATTGCTTCACCATATTTGTCATAAGCAGGCCTTCCTGCACGTCCGCATATTTGCTTGTATTGTAGAACACTCATTGGAACATTAGCCCCATATTGATAATCATATCTAAAAATACTCGTAATTATTACTCGTCTGGCAGGTAGGTTAACTCCTGCAGCAAGTGTCGGTGTAGCAAAAAGAATTTTTACGATGCCATTTCTAAACGCTTTTTCAACAATCTGCCTGCTCTTTGCTCCTAAACCTGCATGATGAAAGCCAACGCCATTTGCAACTGTACTTGAAAGTGTTCTATTAAGCTCTGTATCATCTCCTTCCTTTAAAATTTCCACTCCTGTCTTTTGAGCTAACTTTATAGAAGTTTTGTCGAGAAACTTTGCCACTATTTCCGATGTCTTTTTTGCGAGTGACACGGTGCGTTTACGTGTTTCTGCAAAAACAAGTGATTGGCCTCCATCATTAGTTATCGAATCCATTGCGAGACTAGTTATGGCGCTAGTTGAATTATCAGAAATTCCAATATTATCAAGATCATAATTCGTACCATCGTTCATGGTAACTTTACCATAATTATACACTCCTTCTATCAATTCAGTGGGACGCCAATTACTTTGGATTGGCTCGCATGTCAACCACTCGGCCACTTCATCTGAATTTGATACTGTTGCACTTATTCCAATTATCTGGGGTTTTTGTGGCATCAATTTGATCTTCGTCAGTATGATTTCCAGTGTTGGACCTCGTTCTCGTTCAGTAAGAAGATGGATTTCATCAATAATGAATAGACCAACATTATAAATCCAATTTGAGTCGTGTCTCAAGATTGAATCCAATTTTTCATTTGTTAGGATAATAACATCTTTGTCTACTAATTCGCTTCCAGAAGAGTCATAATCGCCTGTGGAAATACCAACATTGACTCTCCTATTTCTAAAACAGCTCAAATCTGTCATAACCTTAAACTCATTAAATTTCTCTGTGGCTAATGCTTTTAACGGAGTAAGATATACTACCTTTTTTCCTTTATTAAGAATATTTATCATACCCATTAATCCGATTAATGTCTTCCCACTTGATGTAGGAGTCGTAACAAGTACATTGTTACCATTCATTACACCCTTTGATAATGCAAGCTCTTGAGGCGGGTATAATGAATCGTATTTTAATAATTTTAAAAGTTCATCTAAGTATTGTTTCATCTGATAAGAAGTTTTTACTCGTTCCAATTAATATATTAATGATATTTGGGTGCTGATATAACGAATTGTGAGTTAATTAAGATGCATCTATAAAGTAGGAATTTTATCTGTTTAGGACCAGCAATCTTTTAGAGGCTAAGAACAGAGCTACCTGATAACCACGTTGTATTACTTCACTTTGGTGATTTTGTTAGTAAAGATAGAATATCACTTAGATAACCTCTAATTAGATATGATGAAATAGTTGATAAAAATGGATGGTATTGTTTTCAAGCTTTTGCGTAAAACCCGGTTCTTCTTTCATAAATTTGTCCATTTTGCATTGCCTTTCTTATGAATTCTTTAGCTTCATCTTCTGTGAACTTTCCACTTTTCACAAGTTCATTAATGAAATTCTTTTCTTCAACATCATTCTTGTCCTCACCTGATAAACCGTTAAAGACATCTGTAAATGTTTTAAGTTTTGAAGTTTCACTAAGGGGTTTTCCATGAAGAACTCCAAGATCTACCTTTCCAGTATTAACATCTATACCGACAGTTTCTAGCATTTGTGAAACAAGGTATATCGCTCTGTCAGCATCTTCCCTATCCACAGAGTCTTTCAGTAACAATCTAGCTCTTGCAGTGGCAAGACGCACGAGACCTTCAAGCTGACGAGGAGTTGCCGTAATCATTCCCTCAGAGTCGACATTTCTCATCTGCAAGTAGTATTCTCTTAGAATATCAGTTGCCTCAGTTGTAAGCTTTGGTTCTTTTTGTTTAGCATAGGCCAGATACTTGCGAAATAGATCTATTTCTATAACAGACTGGGCTGCATGTTCTATATCTCTGTGGATTTCAAGTATGTGACTTGCAATTCGATTATCTCTTTCATTATCAGCATTATCTCTGATAACGTGAATGATATCAAATCTCGTTAGTAACGGTATAGGTAGTGGCTCTACGTTCTCTGTAATATTTCTAAAGGGGTCGTATTTACCATATTTAGGATTAGCTGCAGATAAGATTGATGTTCTTGCATTAAGTGTAGCTACTATTCCTCCTTTTGCTACTGAACATGTTTGCTGCTCCATAACTTCGTGGAGTGCAGATCTGTCTTCAGACTTTATCTTGTCAAACTCATCGATACAAACTACGCCTTGATCTCCCAAAACTACAGCGCCCGCTTCCAGCATCATAATTCCGGATTTATCACGGATTACTGCAGCTGTTAATCCTGCAGCAGTGGTACCTCTTCCTGATGTATATAGACCTCTTGGTGCTATTTTTGCAGCAAATTTGAGCATTTCTGATTTGGCAGTTCCCGGATCTCCAACGAGAAAGATATTGATATCTCCTCTACGATTAGATCCGTCAGCTAATTTTTTTGTTACCGATCCTACAATTAGTAAAAGAATAGATTCTTTAATTATTTCGTGTCCATATATATGAGGTGCAAATGATGCAACTAGCTTGTCATAAGCATCCGGCATATCGGAAATAGCTAAGATCCGTTTTGCATCTTCTCTACTTATGAATATTCTATCAAGAATTCTTTCGTCTTTACTATCAACAGTTCTTTCATCTTTATTTCCCAAAATTCCGCCAAGATATTCTATATTGTTTCCCTCCATCCGCAGTTTGAATAGACTTGTCCTTATCTGTAATGACTGTTCCTGTTCAATCCTGACTACTCCAGTCAATAAGACTCTATCACCGGGTCTGCAACGATCTACAAGATCATCCATTACAGTAACTTCTACATAATGTGGAAGCTGACCTGCTGGTAAATCTTCTGGCAGTTCTTGAATCCTAACAAGCTGAAAATCTGTAAAAAAACTATTTTCTGGATCCATTTCAAGCTCTTTTTCAGAGCACTGTGTGCATCTCACGGGTTTCTTTAGTGTTAGACCTTTAAGTTGAGCCTCATTCAATGTGTTACAATTTAGACATGCATACGCTATTTTTTTGGCAAGTGGTTTAATCTCGGAAGTCCTGACCACCATGCCAGGGACACTTATCAATTTGTTAATTAAATCTGCGCTTATCTCTCTAAGGCCCTTTTGAACCGAATAATTTCCAATTCTTACTTTAATTTTGTCTTTGATTTCTTGAGCATAATCATAATGAATTTCTCTTAATATTGAATATACAGCTTTCTCAAAAGCTTCAAACATATCATCAGGTGTATCAGTAATCAATTTTGTTAGTTCTGGATTATTTTTATCTAAATCTATATAATCAACTCCAATAAACGTGGAATTTGATGCCATCATATTGTTAATTCTGTCAAAATATTTGTAATTTCCATCCTCTTTAAAGGCTCGTAGAAATGATTCTAATTCATCTGCTATTGCAGAAGTGGTTTGTTGTTTTTGCTCAGTCATTTACTTATGTAACACCAATTCTTTAAAAGCTAGTGAAGAAGTGTGAACAAAATTATAAAGCTGTCTTTCCTCTGCAGATAATTTTGATTCTGTTTCTGCAGAAAGTGATGAAGCTGCGGCTAATTTCACAATTTTTCCCAGTCTGGATATTACAAAAGAATTTAGTGATACCATTAGAGTTTCTCTTTCTTTTTCATTAAGACTTTCAAGAAAGTCATTAACGCGAATGTAAAAGTCCGCATCTACGCCCGAGATGTCATGAGGTTTTGATATTCGTTCTCTATTCAACGCCTTAGAAACATAACTTGATATTTCATAATCTTCAATTTCAATTAGATTCTTTTTCGACAAAACTTTTGTGAGCCACCTTGGCAATTGCAAGATATCACCTTCTTTGGCATCGATGTTGATATCGTTAATAGATACTTTTACGTCAGCCTTGAAAGTAACCCTAATTTCTTCAAGAAGATATTCAATTAAGTACCTGTTTCTTAAGCTTTCATATACGCTTTGAGTAAGAACGGCAGCTGATGACATATTGGGAATATAGTCTTAGAATTTGAAGTTAATATGTCTTAGAATCGGGTGTAAATAAGTACATCTTTTCAGGATATACAGGATATATAACTGATAATTAGAACATCTTTCATGCCACAAGTAGAGGCAAAAAATTTGTCTGATCTAATGTGGGTAGAAAAATACAGACCTACTAAACTAGATGATGTTGTCAATCAAAAAGAAATCGTAGAGAGTTTGAAGAATCTAATGAAAGAACCCGCTGAAATGCCGCACTTGTTATTTACGGGACCTGCCGGAGTTGGAAAAACTACTACTGGATTGTGTCTGTCAAGGCAGTTACTTGGCGAAGATTGGAGGAGAGACACCTTAGAGCTTAATGCATCAGACGAAAGGGGAATAAAGATGGTGCGAGAGAGAGTTAAAGAATTTGCATCAGTTTTGAAGATCAGGACAAGTGATA
>JAHEZK010000105.1 GCA_023251115.1 Nitrosomicrobium frigidum (SeqCode)
TAGTTGAAAAGAGTTGTCAAACAAAAAGAACCATAATTCCATCCAATATGAATTTGATGCTTACAAGAATAATGGCAATTAAGACTATCTTTTTGAATTTGTCTTGGTCTGTTCTGGTTACAATCTTTCTACCAATAAAGGAACCTATAATGGCGATTCCAAGTAAAAATGGAATGAAGTAATAATATTGCTCGGATAGAAAGCCAAAGGATAGGTAATAAGGGATTCTGGTAGCATCAGTTCCGAGAGCCACAACAGCTGATGTGGCGATGTATTTTTCTTTCTCCATGTTCAATCCCGTAAGAAACGCTGCCCTCAGGGCACCGCCTGTCCCTATTAGACCCACTATAAACCCCGAA
The DNA here is from genome assembly GCA_023251115.1 of Nitrosomicrobium frigidum (SeqCode). Classification (GTDB taxonomy): domain Archaea; phylum Thermoproteota; class Nitrososphaeria; order Nitrososphaerales; family Nitrososphaeraceae; genus TA-21. The sequence goes on from JAHEZK010000105.1 coordinate 360, forward strand.
GTTGCACCGCCCAGAAGTAACGATTTCCTGCTGGCAGGTAAAGCAAGTTTTGGCACGATAAGGAACACGGTTGAAATTGCTATGAGAAATATTCCAAGCATCAACTTGAGAATAGATTGCGGAAGATCCCCTACTAAAGTCGCACCAATTACACTGAGTATAAAACTGGGTCTACCAATTCATCCGGCTTTTTATTTTCTAGCGTATGCACCATGGGCAAAATAATGAGCTTTAGAATCTGGGATACGGATGTAACTAGAGATAGGTAAGTTTCATTATATAGTAAGTTAGTAACAATAATTTGACTTCTAAATACTTCCAGCTAATACAAAGTACATAATTGAATATTACATTCACCTAATCAATATAGATAATAGACAAGGTAAATGACAAAGAAATAATTTTAAAGTATTTAGAGTCAAAACAAAAGTCAAGAGACACAAGACCAGACAAAAGTCCATGTTAGGTCATAACAGTTAGCTAACCAAGGTTTAGTTCTCTTCAAGTAAATACTTTTACTAACTCTCATTACCATAATTTAGGAATATTCTATAATATGATCCTCATTTCATCTATCTGGGATCCTTTTCTGCCTCCTCTATAATATTCATTATATCGTCTTCGGTTAATGATGATTTGACTCCTCCCGACTCTTGCAGCCGCTCCTTTTGTTCCTCCTTTGCCTTTAACACCATTTTTTTCATCAAGTCCTTTTCCATATGTGCTGTTCCCATACTATCAAGGAACTTTGATTCACGCAGTGTGGATTTTTTTATGGATTTGCGTAGCTCTATGTCCTCTGATACTGAAATCGCACAGGAGTTAAGACCCAACAATATCATATATGTCGCTAATCCATACAGTGACATTGTGGCAAGACCAAATGGAGGATACAACGTATTTGCCAAAGTACTCTGACCTGCACTGAAAAAAAGTAAGAAACCAAATCCACACATTATCAAATAGTCTTTAACAGCCATATTTCCATGAAAATGCCGAGCTGCGACAACAAATCCTATGTAAAACAAGATTCCACCTGCGGTAGAGTTTAGGGAAGTATACAGGTCCCAGTAAAGCTCTTCTATTTCTGTATGTGGCTCATATAGATGATAGTCATCCAAATAAGTACCTGCAAAATAAACTAAAGGAAGGCTGATCAATATCCAGTATTTGGTCTTGCCCATCTTCTGAGAATAATGATACAAAAGTAATGCCGTAGCAACCCATTTCAAAAGAAAGGAAACAATATCAGAATAATGATATATCTTAGCAAGACTATATAATAGTGATCCTGGCTCTGATTTTATTAATGATGGCAGAGCATCAGGTGATATATAAAGAGGTTTTTCTACAAGCCGATAAAGACTACCTGTTAAAAAAATAGTTGATGCAATGACTACGGCTGCAAAAGATAAACCATAAATCAAAATTACTATTGAATTTCTATTCGATTTGTACCATGAGAAAAATATTATGGTAAAGATACCCATAAGACCAATAGTCAAACCATAAGTCAACGTTGTAACTATAGTTAGGGCAATGGGGGAGTATTGTTGCATAAATATTATCTGGATCAGTACAAATACGAAAATTGAGATTACCAAGTACTGAATAAGAAATACAATTTTATACGAAATGCGAAGATAGGCAACCTTCTTACGAATTTGACTGCTTTTCTGTCTAACAAATTCTAGAACATAAAACTGGCCACCAATAACTATCATCCCCAATACAACAAATAATGCAACACTGAACCCAGAACTCTCTAGGTGAAAGCGCATTTCAGAATTTTGGTTAAGGCTAGTATCTATTACAATGATGGCAAGAACAGTATAGACTATAATAGAGATCTTGATAGTGTTATGGACTGAGGTAAAAGCAAACTGGTTATAAAAATTATTGAAGGAATTGCTAGTCTTTCCCATCCCTTAATCCCACTTTCAATAAAAAAGAAAGATTTGAGTCGTAGCCAGACGTATATACTTCTGCAAGATTTGACTTTATCTATTTCTCAAAATCCGGGATCTTCAACACCCGATATGTTGCCAGTTCCTTCTGTCATGTTCGTGCCTGTCATATTTTCTGCAGACATCGTCTCATTTCCAGCCATTGTTGCATTCTCTTCCTGGGCTATCGCTGAGGACATCACAGTCAATCCTGCTGTTGCTAATGCGATTGAGGTTCCAGCGAGAATGGCAAACGTTGTCATTAATGATAATTTATTCATTAACAAGTGAAGAAATTTCATACTATATAAATAGATTATGGCTTTTTCTCTGTCTTTGATCATTTGCCTGCAAAACCATCAATCTCTTATCAATGCATTACGCTTCATTTTTGTTAATCGCTTATCTTTAATCACACAGTGGAATATTCCAAGAATTAAGAGTAACTTTAAAAGAAAAACTTGAAGCTTTCCTATTCTTAATTTAGGAACCTACTTTTAGCACTGATATCGTCACGCATCCCTCCGGGCCCGTTCCTATATTGGTGCTTTTATGTGGGTTTCACAAATAATATGGTGAAGGGAAAAGTGGGAAAAACAAAATTAACAGATGAATCGGAACTAGACCCTTGGAATTTATTTCTGAACGCTATGAGGGTCCCTATGACAAAGGATAGATATCAAACAAGAGTAACAAAATTTTTTAACTTTATTGGAATAGGAGGGGAAACATTAGAGGAAAAAGCTAGAGTTTTTGCTAAAAAAGGTAAAAGCGATACAAATTGGGCTTTAGCTAATATTTCGAAATTTGTTTACTTTCACAGAGAACGGGTTGATAAAAAAGAAATTACTGGAGCGACCGTCAGAAATTATACTAAAAGTATCAGACTATTTTGCGAAATGGCAGATATACCTATTCCGTGGAAGAAAATAACACGGGGATTACCAAAAAGCAAGAGATATGCTGACGATAGAATTCCTACTTTGGAAGAACTGAAAAAGTTGATAGAATATCCTGACA
>JAHEZK010000106.1 GCA_023251115.1 Nitrosomicrobium frigidum (SeqCode)
ATCTACGATATGAAGAATTTTTGAGTTATGACACTGACCATAAAAATCAAAGTTACACACACGCTCTATGAATTACTTATCAGCAATAGATGTGTATTTAATCAAATGTTAGGGAATCCCTTAAGATGTCGCCTAATTCTCTTCGATCCTCTTTAGTTAAATCAACTTGTTTATTTGGTTTAATCTTCTTTAATAACTGTTCAGCTTTGTCGGAACCCATAATTTCCTTCAACTTTTCTTTTGAACTTGTATCTTCCTAGGATTCAAAAAGTTTAATCACGTTATCTTTAGTATCAGGACTGAGATCCTTAATCGCATTTTCTATGATCTTCTTGTAACCCCCACCTAAGTCCTTCGGCCTAAATACAGCTCCCATTATGTTATATTATATGATTTGTCAATATTAAGTATATTTGGAAAACTGGTTACCATAATAGAAAATATCGCGTTCATCGGGATTCGAACCTTGCATGTATTAGGGTTCTATTACTTGGTATTTAGCTTTTTGTTTTGATGCAACAAAGTTATCCAAAAATAGAAATGAATAAACGAACGCATAAAATGATTCCAAACGGTCGACTTTAGAGGTTTGCAAGATATAATCCTAAAATACTCCCAAATGTTACTTAAGAGGTAATGGCTATTCCAAGTTGGAATCTGTCAGGAGATTGGTTTGACGTTTGCAAATGTAACATTCCATGTCCATGCATTTTCGCTCAAACACCTAGTTATGGCGAATGCGAAGGTGTATTAGCATATCATATAAAGAAAGGTCTCTATGGTGAGATATCGCTTGACGGATTGAATGTTTTGGTAGTGTCTTACTTTAAAGGTAATATTTGGTCAGGTAACACTAAGGCAAACATAGCGGTGTTCTTTGACGAAAGGGCGAATGGACAACAAAGAGATGCCCTAAATATGATTTTTACTGGAAAGGCCGGCGGCTTTATGGCTGAATTTGCAAAATTAATTGGGGAAGTCCGTGGAGTAGAATTTGCTCCTATAAAGTTTGAAGTTGCTGAAGATCTTGCTTATTGGAGTGCAGAGATACTAGGAAAAGTAATTGCCAAAGGTGAAGCTCTGACTGGTCCTATGACTCCTCCGGGTAAACGAGTTCAGACTTTTAATCCTCCCGGAAGTGAAGTGGGCCCTGGCACCATTGCAACATGGGGAACAGCTGTAATTGATGAGGTCAATCTTCCAGAATTTCGCTAAGAATGGAAGAGAAGTGGCAAATCTAGCAAACACATTCCATTTGATTGGAGCGGTTCCTAAAACCTCTGGTTAGTGTTTAAATTTTATTACTCCGTCTCTACTGACTATTCACAGGTATCATGTTTGTTCAGTATTCGATAGGTAGTTTTCTATGCTCCATATCATAGGATAGTGATCTCTTCCTTTAGGGCGAGTAAATCAATTTTATTTTTTAAGCAGATGATTGTTTGATTTCCTCTGAATTCCCTACAAGAGTTTGCCTCTTCTTACCAGCTCTTTTTGCTCTTGATGCAGACAAGATTACAACAAGCCCAATAAAGACGCCAGTCGTGATGGCATACGATAACAGCGAGTCAGCCATGTAATAATATTATGAACTAAATTAGAGATAAACATTATACATTAGGCAAAAAATGTCAATTAAGTGTACCATTAGAGTAATTTAATTAATCCAAATGCGGTTACAGGTTTGGTAACTCTAGCAGTAACAAGTAAATAATAAACAATTGAAGTTAAGGTCTTCGGCTGTCGGGAGTTCCATTGTTAACAATTCGGATTCAGATAGAAAGTATGTGATTATTTGTGGAAACTCAATTCAGGACATCAATTTGTCATTGTACTTTCACAAAAAGTCAATCAAGTCACCTTGGGTGTTAACGCCGTAGGTAGGTTTAGAATTCTAAACTATCCTACTAACGGCCTTCCACAAGTATGGCATCTTAGGTGTGATTTAACAAAAAGGAGTTCAGAACGTTCTGATACCTCTATACATTCACGCCCACCTTCCTTGCAAATATGGCAATAGAGTTTTGTCATTGATATATTTCGTGAAAGTTAGATATTAAGTTGATCTTCTATACAGTATTTGATCAAAAATTCTAGCCCAAGAGACTAAACAATGTATTCTAATACTAAAAACAGGAAGGAACTGTGATAGAAATTAACGACACAATATTCATTCGGAACTTAAATCAAATTTAGTCTGGTATTGTTTTGTAATCTAAGAACAATATTCAACTTTCATTTTATGATCCCGTCGGGAATTGCATTGTTAACAATCTGGATCCGATCACATATGGCTAATATTCAATCGGGGCAGTTGTAGTTCTCATCCTACGCGTAGATTCTTTTCAGAATCACCAGTGTTCTTCTAATGGTATTAAAAACAAACTACTGATAACTAGAATCCCTACAAGCATTCCTATAGTACAGATGTTCGATTTTAAGTATTTTAATGGTTTCATATGACTTGTTCGCATGCGCACTATTACTATCATTGTCATCATTCAAGCTGAGAACTTAAACTCGATCTTGATTTCTTAACACCACGGTAATATAGGATGAAAATGTCAATACATTTAATAAATAAATTATCAATTCAATTCTTTAGTTTTTATCAGTGGGGCTGAATTTGATTTTTCAGATTTAGCATGCTTAGAATTTCCAGTTTCTTTAAATCGGGAACTTTCACTTCAACTAGACGCCAATACGGGAATTAAAAATATCTAGGTCTTCGGACGTCGGGATTAGTTCCCTGCATGTAATAGGGTTCTACTAACTTTTATTTATCATTTAGTTCTAATAATTAGCATTCGACATCTAAGTTTTAGGTTCGCATTATGAATTCATAGTATTATACACATCCAATAACCTTCTTTAGTTCTTCGTATTCAGGAATGGTAATGTTCCCCTGAGCCAATCGCATTTTAAGGGCTAAGCACAGAGCAGCATCTGCTTCCGCTCCTGTGGGTTCAGCTATCGACGTATTGGCACGCTCAGCAGTACGAATGGGCAATTGGTCTATTTGAAATGAGTCAACCATATCCTGTACTAATGGCAAGTAATGTGAAAACTGATTCTGAACTTTTACTGGTGTAGACATGCTAGGAGGTGTACCGAGCATTGTGGCGATTGCATTTTGCACACCTGAAGTATCCTGATATACAACTGAATAGGCGTTTCCTCCCTTCAATACCACGAATTGCATCCCCTCAGTTGTAATTGGTGGAAAATTAAATGGGTCACCTACGAGATTCTTAATGCCAAA
>JAHEZK010000107.1 GCA_023251115.1 Nitrosomicrobium frigidum (SeqCode)
GAAGGGGACTGTAGCCAGCATTACCTGGTTTAGCACTCAATACAGGAATTTGAAATCCAAATGGTCCTTTTCCTTCAACTCCGTTTGTGAAGGCATAAGCCTGACTAAGAGCTGATTCAGGAGTTTGTGATAGCAACGGAGCAAAATTGACTTTGAATCCTAGTAGTTTTGTCGCTTGTTGGGCTATTTTCTCATCAGAAGCATCTGTTGCAATGAAGAATATTTCATTTCCATTTTCATAGCCTTTAGCCATAGGAATATCTATTGGAATGTTCGCTCTAGCCAATTTAAAGACAGAGCCTGGTGCTGCTTGTTGACCTTGTGCCATTCCTTGGTTCGCAGTTATCAAAATCGCTGAGATAGAAATAATTACAATTAAAATTGATGTTGATATTACCGCCGGTTCAAAATTCGTCCGTTGGAAATAATATTTTATCATTATAGATAAGACGAAGGAAGATGTATAAATCTAAATCCTTTAATGGTTCTAAAATTAATTTAATCGTTAAAGACTGATTAGGTTACTGAGCTCATGGATAAAGATGCCTTATGATGTTTTTTGAGTGTCAGAAATTTCTCTTAAAATCTTATTCACTCTTATGTTTTGCCTGACGTTCTTTATGGCTTTCATCATTATTGGACAGACAGCCATTCCCAAAATCATGCCTGCAGTCATATTGATCATAGCATCGCTTAACATACAGTTATCCTAGTAATAATGTAAAGTAAAGGTTTTGATTCAACCCAGCTTTTTTAATAGATGTCTAACATTCATTATAATGGCAATATGAAATGCTCAATTTGCAACTGCACGCCGGATGAATGTCAAACAAGTATTTCTGCATTTCAATGCCCCAATTGCACACTGTCGGAATGTTGCTGTTGGTCATGCCTAAACTCTGACCAATAGTTTTAAGTAATTTAAGGCATCGGGTAAATTTCGCGCTTACCTGCTTATGTCTGCTCCCCAAGGGTTATCCATTACGATACGCCAAGTCCCATCTGACTGTTGCCGTAGAACGTCTGTAGCTCTTCCTCTAATAGAACCGGCTTTACCATCAGGGCCAATCTCACTGAATGACCACTCTGAAATTACTAGAGCGATATCACGTGTGTTAAATACGTTTTTAACACTTGTTTCTAATTTGCCTTTCATATCAATGAATTTTTGTAGAATTTGACGTATGTTTTCTTGACCCTAGATAATTTCTCCTGACTGAGATACAAAACATGCATCTGTTTCATATTGGGAGAGTAGGTAACTAAGGTTCCCTTTATTGAGTTCCTCTGCGAATAAATTCAAAAAGTTTTCAGGAGCGGGATTTTTTGACATGAACCAATTTGTAATAATCGGTATTATTTTAAACTTGTTGACTCAAGTTGCGAAAAATATAAAGATTCTAAAATCAAATAAGATGTAACAGAACCCGAATACGTGAAGCCCGAATCCCTCAGATTAGAGTCAAAATATACCTAAGTTATGAAACATTCAAGCTAATTGAATCTCGATCGTTCAGGACGATGTTTCTAAAGTCAGATACAGGATTCCCATTTAGAGTAGCCTGAACTGTTTTACCGTTAAGATCTAATCCCTTCCATATATCTAAAAATTCTCCCAATGTAAATTCTCTCTTCGTGTTTGATTCTACATGGATAGTTCTACTCGCATCATGGGTGTGTAATGGGGACATTCCTTGCATTCCATATTTGTCTAAAGTATGGTCTCCATATAACAGAGGATTCTCAGCTTTTCCCACCTCTACTATGCCTATAAATGCTGGAACCGTCATAGGTTGACCATTGAAAGTAACATTAAGAGTAACATGATTGTGTAAGACCATTTGATTATTGGGTAACGAAGAACCACCCATAGAACTCAAGACAAGCAATATAACCCCCACTGCGATCATCATGGGTATAATTAACATCAGATTTCTCTTTCTTCGTCCTCGTCCGACAGCGAAATAACTGTGATCTTCACCCTTTTTACCGACCAATTTCGTTTTAGATAGAAAAAAGAGATATTAATGTATAGTAGTTTACAAATGTAAAATCGTGTCTTGATGTTCAAGTTTTTTTAAATTTTATTTTGGGCACCAGCCTATGATATATTAGGTATCCTACTAGGATTATTACTACTGCAATAGCACCAATTCTAATGAGGTCTATATATGTTGGCGATTCAGAAGATTCATTATTTTTTGATGAAAACTGTTCAAAATTTTGTATCTTGTTGATATCAGATGCTTTAGTAGGAACGTCTAACCTTACCAATTGTGGATATAGCAATGATAAGGTAAGGTGATCTTTCTCTGGTAACGATGCCCTTATCATAAGGGTATAGGTTCCAGCTATTGCCTTTTCCGTTTCTACTTTAAGGTCTATGTCTACATTTTTCTCTGGAACTTTCACCAAATTAACGGTCTGCGGTTTTGATGTATATACAACTCCTTTAAGTCCAGCATCAGTCATCCCAACAACAGAGAGGTTAGTATCATTTGCCAATACTAGGGAGGACATGTTCTCGTCTAGAGTCAATCCTACGTCGACAGAAAAAGATTCACCTCCATTTAGAATTATGGGCGTAAAATCGGAATGGTTAGAGATCGTTTTGTTGTTTCTGACTATCATATTCAATGGAGTTTGCACAGTATTATCAAGATATGCTATTTTGTTTGATTCCGATTCTGTGAACCATACTTGCCTGTCGTCTTTGGATACTGCCAAGAATATCGAAGTTGCAAGGGGGCCGGTAGGAATATCATATTCTGTCATGATTCCAGTATCGAAAGATAACTTTACTATCTTGTTTCCACCATGCTCGAGGAAAAAGATATTTCCATCTCTGTCTGATACGACTTGACTTGGAAGAGACATTGGAAGTGCTTGTGAGGGTGAAGTCCAATATGAAGTATAATTCTTTAAATCAGAGTCTAAATTTGCAACAAGAACCCTGCTAGAGCCGTGATCTGAGACAATGATCTTCTCAGTTCCGTTTACTTGGATAGTTGTTATGCCAAACGGGGAAAACAAATCTGGTTTTTCTAAAGAAATTGCATACATCCCACTGCTTGTAATTCCAGGAATGAGTAACCAAGGCTCAACTCTCAAAATGCTGTTGGCATACGAAAGAGTAGTCCATAAAACACCCTTACTATCAAAAGTAAGAAGTGTAGGCCCACTGTTATCTGCAGTGGGATATTCAATAATCTTTTTGGATTCAATATCTAGGCTTCCTATCTTATTACCTGTTATCTCTG
>JAHEZK010000108.1 GCA_023251115.1 Nitrosomicrobium frigidum (SeqCode)
GAACTTGAAGATAGGATAAGGAATCTTCTCTTGGGTAATCCAGATCTCGCTCAACAGCTTATTGATAACATCGTAGATCGTGGATTGTTTGCTGTAAATAAACAGAAATCTGATTTAATACTGCTACTGGATGTTTGCTAGTTACTAAAGCACTAAAAGACTTAAGTAATAATGCCCAAAAGTCATCTTTCCAAACAATGTAAAGTTCAGACTAACTGCTCTGCAAAAATAATGAATATATTCTACCATAAATTATTTTTCCTATAGGCAGATTTATTTTCAGATTAATCGGTTACCATCCTGCAATATCCTTTTGACCAATAACTCTTATCGGCTTTATTTTTATCAATAGTTCTCCCCCTGCACTATTTCTCCTACCATAAAGTTCTGACTTTTCTTGACCAACATACCTTGCGGCAATTAGCTTAGCCCATTTATAAACTTCGGTTGGTTCATTACTAACTATTTCAGCTATACCATCAATAATAACAAACGAAAAAAGTGGAACTTGATCATCAACACATAAACGTACACGATTGTCACGGGCAATATTTTTTGCCTTTACTGATTTGTCTCCAGTATTAAAAATAACATTTTCCTCTTCATCCAGGGTATACCATATTGGCACTACATGTGATGTCCCGTTTTTGTTAATCGTTCCTAATTTACCGGTAAAAGTACCTTGCAAGAGAAAATTTTTGATTTCATCTTTAGTCATTTCAGGCATTATTATTACAAGATAAATTTAAGTAATTTATTCCATACTATAACCCAGACCGATACCAAAATACAAATTTTAAAATTTATTTGATCAAGTCAAAGCGATATTCCTAGCTATTGCATATGCTCGAATATATGAAAAATTGTTGATTCTAGTAAGTCAAGATTTTAATTCCCAAAAATTCTTTTTATCTATATGTCTAAAATACAAGTCAGTGCCAGGCTAAAGATTCAAAAGGACAAGATACAAGAATTAAAGAAATTGACAGTAGAATACATTAATGAAGTAAGGGAGGAAGATAGTGGAACTTTACAATGTGATTGGTTTCTTAGCAACGAAAAAACAGAGTGTGAAATTAGAGAAACATACGAAAGCTCTCAAGCCGCTCTAAAACATCAGTCTAACTTGGGTGATATGATATCAATAATTTTCAGAAAAATTGGAAAGCCATATTCAGTAACGATTTATGGTGATCCTTCTCCAGAGCTTTTAGAAAACGCAAGAGTCGCGGGACTTGAGGCTAAAATATATTCATTATTGATTGGACTCTAAAAAGTTCACAGCAATAGAACTACATCTTACCGATGTAAAAGCGATGTTGAATTATTATTTCAGTTTTGCTGCCAATTCTACCTCAAAAAGGACAAAAAAGGAACTACTTGTAATGGTAAACTTTCTAGATCTCATACTTTTAGAACCTGAGATGGTTGACATGGGATAAGCGAGTCGGAGACTGTGTAATCTTATCATATGGAAGGATAGTGGTACAGATCCAGCCTTGCTAATATTACCCTTGATCAATAGAGACTGCTATTTTGAAGTAATTCTATTATAGTTTGTTCTTAATAATTACTTCATGGCTGAAAAATCCGAAAATGAAGTAAAAGAAGGTGAAATAGAAGAAATCAAAGATGAGGTCCACGAATTACAAGATGCCGAACAAGATGAGGAAGAGGAGGAAGAGGAGTCATGATGGATGAACTAGAAGCCGCCATAGTTTGTAGTTTCAATTTCTAAGAAACAAAAGATTAATGATCTGTTCTTAATTTTAAATCCTATTTTTTAACCGTTAACATGATCTGGGTCGACAGTTCAGTTTTTAGGCATTCTAAATTACTCAAAATAATATTTTCGGCAGAAAATGTGGTAGTTGAAATTTGGATCCCAGCTATCAGTGCTGTATTTGGTATCGTATCGGTTATTTTACACCGTTTATGTGTCAAATATTTAATACTAGAAAATTTGTGAAATGATTCAATGAAACCGTTCCGAGATATATTAGGAGAAAGAACCGTAGATAGATATATTCTAATTTTTGAGATAGGCTTGATTTTGAAGTTTATCTAAATCTTTGTGAATGAGAGTCAATCAAGTTCATGTTACCTAAAACTATTTATCATAGCATTCGTACACTCGTGATAGCAAAAGAAGATGGAAAAAAACCGGCCTTCAGGTGTTACCATAGTTGCCATACTAGCTATAGTTAGCGGAATTATCCTTATAGTGGGAGCTGTCTTTACTATATATCTTGTTCCAAGTATAATAACTTCACAACTCTCACGCGATATGTCTGAACTTACAAGTACAAATCAGTTAAGTCCTGAATTCGGTCCCACCCTGACTGGAGCAATAATAAATATAGTTTATATCGTTTCATCTGCGGCAATCGCGCTAGGAATTGCATGGTTTGGATTAGCTTGGGGCTTGTTTACTGGTAAAGGTTGGGCCTGGTTGATCACTGTAATTCTTGCAATAATATCTGTAGTATTTAGTATTGTGGCAATAATGGGTGCTAACATAACAAGCATTCCTACATTAATTATAAGTGGAATAATCCTTTACTACATGTATAGACCGCAGGTAAAGTCGTACTTTGGGAGAGTTAAAATATCCAAATAGATTCAAGTTGATTGATATTAAAAAAAATTTTCAAACGATTACGCGCAAAATAACTAAATACTAGCATAGTGAGAACTAATGACTGTCCTATAAATTGGTGTATACAAGCAGTAATTATTTTATCAACAACGTTCATAGTTCTTTGGGTCCCTTGCTACGACGAATTCTGATATTTCAATTAGAATCAAGATCCCACAACATCCATAATTTCAGCAAGTATGGTTAGAATTTAATTTATATTGGTAATTTCTTGATAATGTTCAGGATTCTGACTCGTCTCTTGAATGTCGCCTTTGTATCAGATACTTAATTGTAGATTTATGATTACCAAGCATCTGATTGCCAGGCATCTGATTATACTCCATCATATCGCCTTTCTTTGTCATCCCATTCTTCTCTAAAACTCGTATCGAAGCTTTGTTTTCAGAATACACATATGCCCACACTTCTTCTAATGCTAGGAAAGAGAACGCAAAATTGATAATTAATGCAACAGACTCAGTTCCTATACCTTTTCCCCAGTATCGTTCTCCAATCCAGTACCCTAGATTTCCTTTCTTCTTGGCAATATCTAAATCCTTTAGACCTATTATCCCAACTAAACGAATAAGATCATTAGAAT
>JAHEZK010000109.1 GCA_023251115.1 Nitrosomicrobium frigidum (SeqCode)
AAAAAGTCTAAAATTTTTGTTGCATCAGAAAATACTGTTAATAGTGAAAGAGAATCTATTATTACAGCATTTGCTTCCTTGAAACTATTGCTAATGTATTTACTAATAACTGGAAGAAGATATGCAGATTGTTCTCTGTTCCACTTTATTCCATATACATGAAGTGGCATTATAGTTAATTTATTTTGTAAAAATGCATGTGAAAAATTATAAGTGATTGCTTTCATGTTTTCGATATATTCTTTAACTGTATTTTCTGTAATGCACAGAACTTTTTTGTCGCTATCAAGTAGACCTTTCATAAATAGTGCAACCATTGCGCTTTTTCCTGTTCCGTGACCACCCTCAATTAGCATAAGAGTAGGAATTGGTATGGAATCACCAAACTGTCTATCTACTTCTTCATTTCCAGTGTGAAAGCTTTGTACCATCTTAAACTACCCCCAAAAATTGTCCAAGTAATATACTAGCTAGATCTAATACAGAGTCCAACATTGGATCAACATTGAAAAATCGATATAAGGTGGTGTTTGCCTTTTTTGAACGAATATCAGAAATTCAAATTCTTAGAAGTAAATCTTATAAAATTTAAGATTGTTGTGTCACACTCTGAAGTATATTATTGCATCCAAGGAATACATAACTGGATTTATAAAAAATGTGGTTCTCAATTTTATTATACCTAATCTTTCCGGTAGTTTGTTATTTTATATTTCATTATGGGTTGACATCAATTGTATACCACGATCCTAATTCCGTAGTAACGAGAGTTCCCGTATTTTCTGTTTGAAAATCAATGATTAGGTTTGTAGGTGTTGCATCTGCTCTTATTACACAGTCAATTAAATTCACATATGGTATGTTTATGGCAGGAACGGCTGTGGCTAATGTGTCTGCTGGAGCAATAGCTACTGCGATATTATCAAACAACGTTGAAGCTACACCCTCTGCTGTTGCAAAAGAACAAGCACCTGTTTGGGCTACGCTTACTAAACCCCTATTTTGAACTCCGGTTCCTACTGCTGCAGATCTCTGTAATAGTTCTACATGGACCATGTTTGTTTTAGAAGCCTTGAGTGGAATTGTGAATATTGAAGTAGTGACACCAGCAACACCACTATTACTTGATAAATCACTTCCTAGATAGATTTTACTTCCTGGTTGTCCTGAGGTAAAAGTAACGCCATTATCTGTTACTATTGTAACAATTGCAGTTGAAGTTGCCAAGTTTTCGCTAACCCCAGTCCAGATAGTAGCCGTTTCGTCGGTATTTATTATTCCAGGATCTTTTACATCGTTTGAAATTGACTGAATGCACCAATTTCCAGCTGTTGGTACTGCCCCAAGACACGAACCACTGTAGAATAATTGTTCTGTTTTTGTTCTAGATATAGTACCATTGTATTCTATAAATAAATTAAAATTTTGAAAATTCCATAGTTTTTCTGATCCATCGTTATTTAATGTAAAATTAACTATTGATGAACCAGCTAATACAGAAATCTGATCTATGCTTATCTCTGTGTTAGATATTTCTTGTTCATGTTGTGTAACTTGTGTGGTAGTATCTCCTATTGAAAACATCTTATCAGCTAAGCTTGGCAGACTGAAAAGTATTAACACAAACACTGTAAGGATTATTCCGCCAGAAATTGCAACACTTAGACCCATTTAATCACCTCTAGAACTTCAAGATTAGCTAGGCAATGAAAATATTTGTTCATCAGAAACTCCGTTTGGTGCGATAATTGTTACTTGGTATGTAACGCCTTTTTTTAAATTATTATCAGTAATGTTAAGACTGGTGGTATTCATGATTGGTAGATAAGGACTAGGGATTTTATCATATTTCCATGAAAGATTACTTTGGACTGCTTGACTATAAGGTATATTTTGAACTTTATTTATTTCGCCATAATAAACATCTACTTTGTCTACATTATCAATTGGATTTTGTCCTGTGTTTTTTATCCAAATGCCAACATTACTGTTAGTTGTATTAGTTGCCATAATTATTTTAAAATCAGTTAATAGAGTATCTTTTTGTCCTTCAGTAGTAGCAGTAAAGGTTGATTGAAAAACTCCGACCTGAGACATTACTACTCCAGCAACAGATGTAGCAATAATTACTGAGGCAATAATTAAAATTGCTTCTGACATTATTCCTGATGCCATTGTTACTCACCTTTTCCAAACTTTTTTCTATTGCGATGAGACATCAACTTGGAGTAGTGTGAGTCTGCTTCTCTGTCTGTCAAACCGACAATCTTTGAAAATTTGTAAAGCTGAATAAGAGAGTCTTCTACGTTCATTCCAGAATTTTTTAACATATCTATAATGTTATAGATAGTATTTTCATCTTCTTGTTTTAATCCCATTAACTTGCACTGTTCTATTAGCAAATCAATACAGTCATCACCTTGTTCCTTTAGCATGTCTCCTGCAAGCTCTATAATTGACATCATTTTCCCAACACTTAGGTTACCACTAAAGAGAGGCTTCATAACAGAATCCATTGGATTACTAGAATCAGATGAGCGTATGTCACTTCCAGACTTGTGGTCACTTTTTGTTAGGGATAGTTGGCTAGGATCTGCTTGAACGCTTTGACCACTTTGTAATCCTGTTGGAATTAATATTGTTTCTCTCTCGTTTGTTACTTCTCTGATTGGAACCGAATCATCTCGTAACTGTTGACGTAAAGGTAAAGATGGATCTTGTAAAATTTTAAGGTCAAGTGATTCAAAATACTTTCTCATAAAATTTAGTGGGTTAGAAATTTCTGCTTGGAATGCCTTCATATCAGTTAATGTGCCCTCAAATGATTCAGTTAGAGTATCTACACTGTCTTTTGTCACCTTCATGTCTTCTTTTATTTTATTAAGATCCTTTTTGAATGAAGCTAGATCTTTTTCAACAGGCTCAAATTTCTGATCAACTAAATCTCTTATTCCCTCTGTTCCTAAACCGCTATGACTTCCTTCAGCCAAACTAGTTGGATCAATGCCTACTGTATTTGGATCAAATCTTTCCTTTTGTACAGCGCCTGAAATTATATCATCAAGTTCCTTATTGCCAATTTCTGGTAAACCACCTGGTTCTCCTCCAACCAAATAACTAGAACCTGGTTGTAAGAGTTGTTGGGAAGAGCCTTCAGTTACTAATTCATTTAAAATGTCATCGCTTTGAGTTTCAGCTAGATTAGACTTTGTCATTGGTTTTTTGAAAATTTTTTCCAT
>JAHEZK010000110.1 GCA_023251115.1 Nitrosomicrobium frigidum (SeqCode)
AATGTAATACCATGCGCCCATAGATGCTTTTTTTGTTACTCGAGTTGAAATTTTTAGGAATACGTATCTGTAAAGCAATGCCAATCCTACACCATTAGCAAAATGGAATGTATAACCAGCAAAATCGGCTCCATTATCTCCAACAGCGATAGATCCCAATGCCTTGGTTATGTCCAAGGGTATGCCAGTTACAGCTATGTCAGCATACATTACGGCATTAAAGGCCATGGTGCCGATTACTCCGGCAGCTACCACTCGCAAGACCTTGTACTGTTGTTTTTTGCTGGTTTCAATGTTTGTTTGCATGACTGACCATTAGCAACCAGCAGTAATATTTCGCTCGGAAACAATCTTGAAGTAATATTTCCTATGCGGAAGTGAAATTAGCCCATATCATAACTCTAGACCGCTATAATTTCTGGTTTGGAAACCTTAACATCAAATTTAGAAGCGGAATTTACGCTCAGATTCCTTAATTGGAATGTCATTGGCACTCATGTCACGCCTCTTCATAAGTCCTTCTTCATCGAATTCCCAATGTTCATTGCCGTGCGTGCGATACCATTGACCGGTTTCAACATCTCTCCATTCATACTCAAACCTTACGGAAATTCGATTTCCTGTGTAAGCCCATAATTCTTTACAAAGTCGATAATCTAGTTCTTTGGCCCACTTTCGCTTCAGGAATTTCTTGATTGCATCACGTCCTTTGAAAAACTCAGTACGGTTTCGCCACTCGGAATCCTCCGTGTAAGCCTTTACCACCAATTCGGGATCACATGTATTCCAGACATCTTCTGCAGCTTTCACCTTCGTGTGTGCGGTTTCTTCCGTGAATGGAGGCTTGATCGTTGGCTTGTTTGCCTTATTTGTAGGAGGCATAATTCACCTGTCAATTAATCTGGGAAAAATAGTAATATTCTCTCCGGAAATAATCCTATACAAAATATTCCGACATAGCAGTAGATAATTCTTCCTATATGTGATCCTTGCAGATGACGGGTTCTGATAATTTCCGAATCGGAAATGCATAATAACTTCTGTATAAAGTGTATACCATTGGTCGACGATATTGATAAAATAATACTGTCACATCTGGGCAAGAACGCACGCATATCTTCACAACAGATCGCGAAAAGCCTTCATGACTTGGGATACACAATAACTGACAGAGCGGTTAGGCAAAGATTGCAACGATTAGAAAAGAAGAATATGATTCTGGGTTATTCCGCAATACTGAATCCGGCGACTATTTCACGAAAGGTTAACCGTACGATACTACTAAAGTTCAAATATTCAAAAAATGTGTCAGTAATGATCGAAAGATTAACTGATTACGTTGATCAATCATCGTTTTGTGTTTATTCGGCAAGGTTAAGTGGGGATTTTGATTGGGTATGTCATTTCGTGTTCGATTCAATTGAACAGTATGAGTTGGAAAGTAACAATTTTCTAAACATCTTCGCAGACCTGATTGCAGATTTCCGTACATATGAATCAAAAATGATAAAATCTTCTCCCTACATGATATATGATGAACATGATCTGAGTGAACGTAAGCGTCGAGTCTATGAAATTCTCAGATTATTGAGAAAATATGATAATCTGAACGATAGGCTACAAGCAATTGTAGAAAATGTAGTCAAATATTTTGATGGAAAATTTGCAAGAGTTTGGTTCATAGACAAGGAAAGGAAATGGCTCGTTCTAAAGTTCAGTGCTGGAAAGTACAAGAATATAAATGGCGAATTTTCCAAGGTTTCAATAGATTCCCTGAAGATAGGTGTGATAACCAAGACAGGCAAGGCACAGGTTTCGAATGATGTTGTGCATGATCCTAGGATTAGGTATCCAGAATGGGCAAAAAAGGAGAAATTGAGATCCTTTGCAGGTTATCCATTGATGTACAAAGGTCAATCCCTAGGCGTTCTCGCAATGTTTAGCGAGAAGAGATTTACCCCACTTGATTTTGAATTGCTTGGTATTTTTTGCGAGCAGATTTCCAAGGAACTGGCAGGGTTCTTTGAGGCTCAGGAATTCCTAGCAGATAAATTGGCTTAGCTATGTGGAACAAACCTGCTTAAAGTGGCTTCTGGTTTCCACTATGATTTACTTTCCTAATCGTTCTATCTGTTGGAGGAAATACTCCCTCCATCCCTCTGGTAAAGGTTCGAGTTGTGCAGCACGTCGCAAAGTTTCTATATCTTGCTTATCATGAACGTACAACCTTATGATATCTTTAATCGTGATGTTATTCTTATCACGACTAATAGGTTCAATTGCATCTCCCGCTCCAACCTCACCTTCTTGTAATACTCTAAAATAAAATCCAGAACGACCGCTGACAAGAAACCGCCTAATAATGTCTGTTCGTCCAAACTTGATGCCGAGTTTGTAGCATGGCATTCGTGGCTGTGTCACCATCACTTTGGCTGACCCAATTTGAAACTCATCGCCAATATTGACCATGTCTTCAAGCAGCCCCTCGGTAGTAAAATTTTCACCGAACATGCCCCAAGGCAGTTCTATACCAGGTAATTGGTGGCGCCAGTACTCATAGTGCTCGGATGGATATGCGTAAACTGCCTTGTCTGGGCCTCCATGTACAGTCAAATCAGCCTGTCTGTCACTATCAAGGTTAAGTTTCCGTAGACTGACACGATGTTGTACTGTTTCCTTGAAAATTCCAGTCAAAACTTCTTGTCCCTTAAAGACCACTTTGCGTGGAAGTCCCACGTTGATGGAAACTATCTTCATTGCTGATTCCCCACTAATTTGCTAGAATACTGATATTAATGTTTAATAACGACAATAAGGGAGACAGATTTAAATGAAATGCTACGTATGTGGCGGAGAGTCAACTAAAGAAAGCTGGCATCATGCCTATTATCCAGATGCTTCAGCTCCAGTAGATCTGTGTGATGAATGTTGGAAGGTAAGGATCGAATAAAATGGATTCAACTGTTATCAAATTTTCTAATACAGTTCGTTGGCAATATTAACACGAAGTTTATTTGAAAACAGTAATGATGTGTTTTAAGTACTTTATCGATCTACTATGAGTCCGTAATTAGGTTGAAATAAAAAAATTAGGGAGAGGCAGATTTGCCCCTATATCTGAGACTGCATTAAGACTTTAGAACTCAGGAATTTGCGAATTTTTTCGGTGATAAAGTCACAGTCTTCTTCTAGTGCGAAGTGACCGGTGTCAAGAATGTGTT
>JAHEZK010000111.1 GCA_023251115.1 Nitrosomicrobium frigidum (SeqCode)
TTGTTTGATTCAGGTATTAGTCCTTTTGCTGCCACTTATAATTCAGAGGTACTGAACTTTGACCTGTCTTACTGTGAAGCAGTAATTTCAAGTCATGGTCATCCTGATCATACAGGTGGGCTATTTAACATAAGAAAAAAAATGAATTCACGAGATATTCCAATAATCATTCATGAAGATGCATTCAGAAAGAGATCATTTAGGTTTCCAGACGGGAAAATACTAGATCTGCCTGCTCCAAACAAATCAAGTCTTGTTGAATCAGGGTATAGTATCATAGAAAAAAACTCTCCAAGCCTGTGGATTGAGGATAGTTTTCTTGTTACTGGAGAAATACCAAGAACTAATAATTTTGAAAAAGGGCTTCCTAATCACTATTCAGAAGTGAATGGAAAAATGGAACCTGAGCCAGTAATCAAAGATGATCAGGCCATTGTTTTTAATATCAAAGATAAAGGACTAGTAATCATCACAGGTTGTGGGCATTCAGGAATAATTAACACGATAAATTACGCAAAGGAATTGACTGGTCAAGATAAAATCTATGCAGTGATGGGAGGAAGGCACTTGTCTGGGGGAATCTATGAATCAATAATTCCAAGAACGGTTGATGAATTTGAAAGACTGAAACCTCGATTCATCATCCCCTGTCATTGTTCTGGCTTGAAATTTGTATCTGAGATATCTAAACGCATTCCTAGTGCTTTCATACAGAACAGTGTTGGGACCAACTATGTCTTTTGAATTAAATCTGATTCACATTAAAATTATTCATAAAAATAGGCATGGAGTTGTGTTACGATCTGTTAGAAATTCTATGAGATAGATCTATTGTTTTTTCTAAACTTTCATAAGGTTTGATTTTGTTTTTCATATAAGGAATTAGCTTTCCTAAATCTACTATCGCATCCTCAATTTTATTTTTCTGGTACTCGTTGAGTTTGGAGCCCATTCTTTGTTCATATTCTGAAATTTCTAGAAAAAGTTTTTGGCACTTACCCATAAGTTCGTGTGCTTCTTTAACAGGATCTGAATGATTTTTCCAATTCCAGTTAAGTCTTGTAATTTCTTCAGATAATTCAAAAGATTTTATACATTTAAGTAGACCTTCTTCATCAAAATATTCTTCCATATTTTGTGATTCGATTTGAAGGATAATACGATGTGTATGTTCTAAACTGATACAAACTAGGAAAGAAATTACTAGATTTTATTTTATTCAAAATAATTTATGGAGATAGGAAAAGATCAATTATTCTTCCAACAATATATCTTTCAAATCATCAAATCTCATTCGTTTTCTGTCAACGTTAAGATTTACCAATCTCTTGACAGTCGAGAATCTGCCAGTATCATTACTCAAATAATTATGTCATTATGATTTTTGGGAAATTTAAAATAAACACTTTCTAGTCTTATATTTGTCTAGACGTTTTGTTTATCAGCTTTTGTGAATAACAATATTGCCAGCACCAAGAGCCGTAGTAGGATCTGTACTATCAGGGGCGTTTAAGAGGTTATCATATATCATCCCGCCGTTGCTGTCAGTAATCTTCATTCTGAACTTATCAAAGTTACCGCCACCATTTATTTCACTATCGGTTGCCGTGAGCATAAAGTGATAGCTTCCATTTTCATTGATTGTTCCTGTCCCTTTGTACTGCGCCTTTGCTCCTGCAATGACTAGCCAATCATAATTTGTAGAGTGGAAGTTCAGATTGGCAATTTTAAAATTAAATTCTGTATTGCCAGTAGGAATAGTTGTTCCGTATTGATACTTTGAATTAAAACCAAAAGTAGCTTTTCCTGTCAATAAAGGTTCAGCTGCATATGCACCTTGTTGTGAATTTATCCAACCGCCTCCTGTAACAAATCCGCCGTTAGGATCATATGCTACTACAAATTGGAATTGCGTGGTAGCTGTAGCACCGTCGCTGTTATTTACTGTCAATGTAATTGTATATACTCCAGGGGTAGTGTATGTGTGAGTATCTTGTACAGAACCAGAACCAGTAAATTCTGTCACAGTACCTACAGTTATACCATCTCCCCAATTCCAACTTGCTGTATGGGTATCATCTGCATCATCTGTAAATGATGCGCTTGCAGTAAACTGTGTGTTTATTTGAATTGGATTCACTGGTGCTGTAATAGGTCCTAACACAGCAGGATCTGTATCATCAACTTCTGTTGGTGCAACAGTAAATGAATTTGATGTTCCCGTAGCGAAATGGCCATTTGGAGTACCAGAAACGGTAATAGTTCCAGTTCCAACATTGTTTATTGTTACACTTTGTACTAAAGTATCTATTCCAAAAAATGGATTCGAAGTTGTTGGAGTTATTCCACCTACACTGTTTGTTATATACAGGTAGAGATAAAATGAAGGAGGGTTTGAAAAGTCGAAATTATTAGAACATAAATTATTACCTGCGTCAAGAGCCTGGATTGTGATATTGAAAGGAACGCCTTGTGTTTGATTTCCAACAGTTAAAATTCTAAAAGATCTTGGGTCACAGCCTGATGACAATTCCATGAAAGGCGCTTGTGTAGAAATTGTTGCAGCTCCAAATGGATTTGAACCATAGCCATATACATGATTTGTGTAAAGTGTACTACCACTTTCTACTCCTGTCATATTTCCATAAAGTGCAGTTGCATTATCATCAAATTCAAATGCCACCCAAAGATTGCCCGAAGGCGGAACTATTGCTGTTATAGGTACATCAACAACTCCTATCGAGTTAATCATCATACTTTCTGTTTGATTCAATAGCGTAGAAGGATAACCGCCAATCCCGTCATCTTGATAAATTTTGGCACGAACATGTCCTGTTGCTACACTGTCATAATAACTAACATAATATACCCTATGACCAACATCCAAGCCAGTAAATTTCTCTGCCCATATTTTACCTGCCCATCCTGTGGTATTTGTAGCAGTATAGTTATGGGAATATTCTTCTGCATAAACTGGATGCGATTCAAAAACTCCTGCAAAAATTATTACTGCAACAAAAACGGATAACATTACACCAAACATTAATTTTGTAAAGATCAAGATTCTGATTAATTTACCAGATAGTACTTAAAGTATCCTCTTTCTATCATTAGAAAATAATTAAATTTTATAGGAATTTATCAGGTTTAATAAAATAAATTAAAAATATTATAAAAAAGGGAATTTCCCCATCATCCCTCTTTTTTGTAGCTTTT
>JAHEZK010000112.1 GCA_023251115.1 Nitrosomicrobium frigidum (SeqCode)
GAAGATTTAAAGATACCAATATACTAGCTCAGATCATGAATTTTGTCGTAACTGGGGGTGCGGGATTCATTGGAAGCCATATTGTAGAACATCTAGTGAATAGAGGACACTCAGTTACTGTCATAGATAATCTTCATAGTGGAAAAGTTGAGAATTTACTAGATATAAAAAACAGGATCAAATTTTATAAAATAGATGTGTTAGACTATGATAAATTAAGAGATGTAGTTAAAAATTCAGATGGTGTATTTCATGAAGCTGCACTTACCGTAGTACAAGAATCTTTTGAAAAATCCAATGAGTATTACGATGTAAATGTAAAAGGTACAGAAAATATACTCAAATTGGCCAAGGAATTTGGTTTTAAAGTGGTATTTGCGAGTAGTTCCAGTGTCTATGGAAATACAACAAAAATACCCATAAAGGAAGATTTTGAAAGGAAGCCAATCAACCCGTATGGCAATACCAAGCTAGAGGCAGAATATCTCATAGAAAAATACGCAAAATTGGGAATTCGAATAATAGCGTTAAGATACTTTAACGTTTATGGGAAGGGCCAAACGGATTCATATGCTGGAGTAATTACTAAATTTATAGAGAATATCAGAAAACGAAAACCTCCTATAGTAAATGGTGATGGCTTACAGGTAAGAGATTTTGTATATGTAGGTGATGTCGCGGAAGTTAACCTCTTAGCAATGATGAGTAACGTTGATCATTCCTTTTTTAATATAGGAACAGGTATTTCTACATCCATAATAGAACTTGCAAATATGGTTATACATTCATCAGGTTTGCCTTTTAGACCAATTCATGAAGAGGCGTTAGAAGGGGACATAAGATTAAGTCAAGCTGATATAAGTTTAGTAAGCAATACTTTAAAGTGGAAACCGAGGACGAGGTTAGAAGATTGGTTAAATGAAACAATTTCGTATATTAGAAATTAATTTTTAATATGAATTGTAATGTTGCGAAATTTTTATTGGTTTATCAAAGATTTGTAAATATCTAGATATAGATTTCCTACCTTAGACCAATCATACTTTTGTACCTCGTTGAAAGCTTTATCTGTTAGATTCGTTTTTTTTTCTTTGTCAGATATAAGATTGAAAATTTCTTCTATAATTTGTGCACTAGAATCTGATTTAACAAGAATTCCTGTTTTATTATGTTCCAAGATCTCCTTATTGCCTCCTACCATTGTTGCAATCACGGGAGTTTTACATGCCATGGCTTCCAGAATAGTTGAGCTTATCCCCTCAATTATGGATGGTTGGATAAGTATATCAGAGCCTCTTATGAGAGGTATAGTTTTCTCCCTTGGTTGATAACCTAAAAAATGCACGTTTGTTCTTAGTTTAGTAGCTTCTTTCACTCTTTGCTCTTCTGGGCCGGATCCTAATATCAACAAATGAATATTATCGGGAACTTTTTTTGCTACTTCTAAAATAGTTAAAATCCCCTTTTCTTTTGAAAGACGGCCTGCAAAAATTATTTGCGTTTCATATTTCCTATCTTTTCGCTGAGATAAAGACGATATATCTATTGCATTAGGTACATGTAATACCTTAAATCCTAATTTTCTATAGTGTTCGTATGCTTCTTGTGATATTACTGTTATTGCGTCAGCCCAAGTGAGTGCATCTTTTTCAAACGAGCTAGAGATTTTACCAGTAGTTTTTCCATGCAATAGATCAACTTGTTCAGAATAAATGCCGTGTAGTGAAAGAACCTTTTTGCCGGAAGCGTTTTTCATTGGAAGTGCAGAGGGAAGATTATGAGCATGAATTATGTCATTTCCTTTTTTTAGTTTTGTTTTAAAAAATGCTGAAACCATAAAGCTTGGATTTTTCAACCCTTTGATAGGAACAGTAAAGGTATTTTCCGAGGAAATAATGTCAACTTTGTGCCCATTTTTTATTAAGAAATCCGAAAGGCCGTGAACATGTTGGGCGATGCCACCAATTCCTTTTTGGGTAGGTGAGATAAGAAGTACTTTCAACACTGATTTTTAGCTGTACAGATATTAAGGTATTAGACCAAGATTCGGAATTAGAAAACGAACAAAAGTATTTTGAATATTTACGTTAAAGCCTGCGATGCTTCGTGGAACATTTGGCTCTTTGCACAACCAGCTGCCAGCTCATCACCTGCGCCTCTTCGCATGATTCCCCTATAGAGGCCATCTTCGAGTTTTGCACCTACTCTTTGTTCCCATTCCTCTACGGTAATGGAGTATTTCTTTTGAATTCTATCTCTGTACCATTCTGGGATTACGTTGAAGGCACAGAATGGAATTATTCTAAGGTCCGGTGTGACATAATGGATATCACATCTTTGCAGTCTTTCAAGGTCTTCGTTGTATTTGTCCTGGAAGTGCATCATGCCCAGGAATAGTCCCTTGACATGCCATGAGCCAACAGCATCAAATGACCTTTTCATTAGAATATTTCCAAACATCTTTGCCAGATCGAGTCCTGCTGGTTGTTTCTTCTTATCGACAAAGCTGGACAGCTTTCTAACAACTTCAAGCATTGTAAAGTACTTGTTCTTACCAGAGCGAATCTCTTCAGCCTTGTCTTCGAATAATTCTAGCATTCCTTGAATATCAGCAAACTTTGTTAATGGCACAAACTTTTTGGTCTCCTGGTCTTCAAAAATGTACGTGCCAGCACCACATGCAAAGTGAATTGATAATTCATATTTTGGTTTGCTGGAAAATGCTTCTATTACATTTGTCAGTGGCATGCAGCTTGGAACTGGGAACCAGTCATCTACTGTAACTTCACCGTTTGTCTGTTCCTCTATTCTTTGAATACAATCAGGAATTGTAATTCTGTATTTCTCACGCTCTTTTTTACCCATTCTTCCAGTTAGTGAGACTGGCTGAAAGTTAACAGCATGAACAACATCCAAATTCTTCTGCGCATATCTAATTATTGGGCCAAGTTCATGATCATTTATAGATTTGATAACTGTTGGAACAAAAACTACAGTTGTTCCAGTCTTTCTTGCACTCTCTAACGCATACGGAACCTCCCAGTGATTCTTTGGATTAGTTCTCGCAGTAACACCATCAAAACTTAGATAAAGATTGTTTACACCAGCAAGTCTTACTTCACGCATTGATTCTGGATCCAAAGCAAATCTGATACCATTTGTATTCATTTGAACGTGGTCAACTCCTTCTT
>JAHEZK010000113.1 GCA_023251115.1 Nitrosomicrobium frigidum (SeqCode)
CATTACCACACTAGAAGAAATAGCATCAAACCCTTCTACTCCAAGAAATATTAAAAAAAGTATAACTGAATTGGCCTCAGAGCTTAAGAAACAAGAATATTCTGTTTCAGTACGTGCTTCAAATGCGATTAGTGTTTTAGATGACATTACTCAGGACCCAAACATGCCATCATATGTCAGAGTGACATTGTGGCAGGCAGTCTCTGCACTTGAAAGAATAAGAGAATAAATTTAGAACCCTTATTTTTCTAGTCATGAAGATAGAAGAATATCTTACGTCACTCCCACAGTCCATTCTTTCAGGACAAGATGTGCAGCTTCCAGACAATGCTTTTAGAGAAATATTTCGATTTGCAGAACTTGGTAAAGATGATATTTTTTATCATCTTGGATGTGGAAATGGAAAGGGAATCTTGATAGCCTTAGAAGAATTTGGTGTGAAAAATGCTGTTGGAATTGATAATGATGGAAAGAAAATTATTTTGGCAAAAGATCTTTTAAAAGAAAAAAATTTGCCAAACTATACATTTCAATGTAATGACATTAGACAAGTAGACTTCTGTGATGCAACAGTTATTTTGTTTTGGTTTGCGGATCAAAAGATAATTGATGAAATGATGGACAGGTTTTCAAGATTGAAAAGCGGCTGCAAAATAATAACAATTTGGGGTCCATTGCCAGGATGTCTTCCTGATAAAGTCGAGTTTCCCTATATTCTAAATATAATTCCTTTTAAAAAAGCAAATGACATAAAGGAACAACTTCTCGCAATCTTTTGTACTGATTGCGTAGATTTTGTTACTGCGTGGGAATTTGCAGAAAGATATACCAAGGCAATTGGATCGCCAGAAGCTGGAAACGACAGATTTCTAACTATACTGCAGTCTCTTGTCATATGGATAAATGCAAAAAATCTAGGGGTTGCTTGTGGTGATGAGATTCCTCAACCAATAAGGACGTATATCAGTATACTAAAGACATTTTTCAACATTGATGTAGAATATCTTTTGAATAAATAGACAGACATTTTATCAGTCAAACTTTTATTTGGAAAAATGATATAACTTGTTATGTTGGGTGAGAGAATAAACATTAACGTTTCCGCAATAGATTATGAGAATACAAGCAAAGAAATCACTTCTACTTTGAGAAATTTAGAGGAGATGGTACATGGAAAAAATGATTTTATTGTTACTGACTCGGAATTTGCATTTGGTTGGCACTTTTATGTTGTATGTGTCAACAAGGTTCTTGCACAAAAGTTGTCGGACCAGCTGGGACCAAGTTTTGATAAGATCAAGGGAAAGGGATTAGAGAAGAAATTCCTTACTTGGCTTACCGATAAACTTTCTCAAAAACAGTTGAAGGTAAAGCTTGCAATTAAAGAAGAGATGGAATCAAGCAAATACGGAATATTTTAAACCCTTTACTGAGACCAATAAAGCATTGCTATGAGCAATTTGATTGATGAAATTGGTAGTAAATGAGTTTTTCAAGGTATGTCTTTCAAGATGAGTGTGAATTTTTTATCTAAAAGTTAGAAATAATTATTATAATTTTAGTTTTATAAATCAGCCTAATTGCCTATTAATCGTCTCTTGAAATAAAGCAAATGGTGAGTTACCAACAATTTTGACAAAACCTTCCTTATCATTTCCGATGAAGAATGTTGGAGTTCCAGTAACTCCGTATTGTATGGCATCTGCGGAATCCTTAGATATTTCTCCGGCATATTTTGCAGTAGAATAGCATGATTCGAATTGTTTTGAATCTAATTTGAGATCTGTTGCGTAGTCCACGAAGGTTGTGGATAATTGATCAACTCCTTGACTCTGCCATTCTGATTGGCCATTAAACAATTTATCATGGTAATCCCAGAACATTCCTTGCTCATTTGCACATTGGGCTGCTAAAGCAGCTGATTTTGCATTTGGATGGATACTTTCTAGAGGGAAATCCCGGTAAACGAATTTAGCCTTTCCAGTATTAACATAATTTTCCTCAATCTGCGATAGGCTTTGTTCGTGGAAACGTGCACAGAAGGGACATTGAAAGTCAGAAAACTCAATTATTGTTAGCTGAGCGTCTGCATTTCCCTTCATCGGATCATCATCTATTGACACTTTGATTAATGAAGGAGCACTTGGTGCGGAAGGTTGCACTACTGTGCTTGGTTTTTGTAAACTATCTAATTTTGATTCTAACTTTCCAACACTGTCTTCAAGGTCTGATCTTGTAACATAAGAGTTTCCGCCAGTTGTTGAATTTGCTAAAAGAAATCCTGCAAGAAAAGTTGCAGCCCCTACTGCAATAATTACTCCGACAATTATACTATTATATGTAGATTTTTTTATTATCATCCTTTCCATATTTTCATCCAAGGGTTTCGATTCAGACATTGTGAGGACCTATTATTAACTTGCCATCTCAATTTAAAGTTAACCAAGATAATTAGAGTTTTTAAAATATAGAAGATCATAATTTATTTTACAAAATAACTAATCTGCAAAAATTCTGTATTCTTGTAGTGATAACGAAATTAGCTTGTTATGATAAAGGCTCTTTTCCGTTAATTGAGCAAACTAAGGTGTCGTATAATCCATTGTAAGTTCCAGCTAGTGCAGTATCAGCTGCTCTGTTGTTGTTTGCAAGAGCTGTATTACATGCATCCAAGATTTCTGTTGGAGTAAATGGATATGCTATGTTAGAATTACTTGCACTAAGTAATGCAGATACACATGCTCTAACCAAAATTCTTTCACCGCCCGCTAGTCCAGGACCTCCTTGATAGCTCAATGCATTGATCATGGAATCACTCATTGAAATTGCATTGCTGCTTGGATTAACAAATCCAGCACTGGTTAAAGTTTGGCCTGGAACATATCCTGAGTTAGGCCAAGCAGATGAAGGTGGTAGGTGGTTCTTCCAGAATCCTGGCGAACATGCTTCAAGATTGCAAGATCCATTATCTGTATTCACACATAACCCTGTATTTGGATCACAAACATCATTTGTACAAGTATTGCTATCATCACAGCTTGGTGGTGCAGTGTGTTCACACAATCCTGTAGTTATATTACACGAGTCACCGGTACATGCGTTTTGATCATCACAGCTTGGTGGTGCAGTGTGTTCACACAATCCTGTAGTTGTATTACACGAGTCACCGGTACATGCAT
>JAHEZK010000017.1 GCA_023251115.1 Nitrosomicrobium frigidum (SeqCode)
ACTTGATGGAGGTTTTGAGTTATCGTCATTTGAGCACAAGTCATTTTATAATTTACGCGAGCATAGAATTGAAATGCATTTGGAATCAAAGTTAGATCAAAAAGTAAGAATTGGAGCTATTGGCAAGGAGATTCATTTCAAAGAAGGCGAAACCATTCACACAGAAAATTCCTACAAATATTCAAAAGATAGACTTTATGGATTAGTTAAGAACGCAGGTCTTAAAGTGATCGCAAACTTTACCGATCCAAAGAATCAGTACAGTTTAATCTTGCTAAAGAAGATCCCTTACGCATCTAAATCCTGAAAAAGGAATTCTTTCATGTGGTTTGAAATAGTTCCTGTAACTGTTTCTAATTTGGGACCTTGGAGTTGCGAATGATCCTCCACGCAAGACTTTTTGATTAATTGCCCACTTGTCCGTATATTCTGAAAACTTTGATCTAAATCCAGGATACAAGACATATTCAGAGGAGGTCCATTCCCAGACATCACCTAGCATTTGTTGACAACCATAGTAACTTTTTCCTTGTGGATAGGATCCAATTTGACAAGGCGCCCAATTCCAAGACTCTAACATGTTTGCGTTATGATCAGAAGGCAACTCGTCTCCCCACGGGTAGTTAGTCTTTTTCTTCAAATCTTCGTTCCAGCTTGCGGCTTTTTCCCATTCTGCTTCGGTTGGTAATCTTTTGCCTGCCCACTTTGAATATGCATCTGCCTCATAATAGCTAACATTTGTAGCTGGTTCATCTGGTGAAATTTTATTCAGACCACCAAAATCTTTCTTGTACCAGTACCCTTCCATTTTTTGCCAGTATAATGGTGAATCCCATTTCTTTTCATTTACAATGTCCCAACCATCTGATAACCAAAATCTGTAATCTTCGTAACCCCCGGCATCGATAAATGCCATAAATTGCTTGTTTGTTACAGGATATGTGTCAATTTCATACGCGTTGAGATAGGTTTTATGTTCTGGTACTTCATTGTCATAACAAAAGTCACTTCTAGAAAATCCGAGTTCATACAGGCCTCCAGGTATTTTCACCATCCCTTGTTCTACGACAGGATTATCGATACTGTTGGGCCTTTTATTGATTTTAGGATGATAGTTGTCTTCTGCATCATCAAATCTTTGGAAATAGTGCTGAAGATCATAAATTAAGAGCTCCTGGTGTTGCATTTCATGCTGATTGGCTAATTCAATATCATATACCAAATTGCGAGTCAATGAGTTGTTCCTTTCTATGTTATCCAGAAATTTTAAAAACATCTCTTCGATTAAAGACCGATATTTTAATGTCTCGGAAACTTTAGGTCTCGGGAATTTTCCTCTTTCTGATTTTGGCAATATCTTTCTGTATCGTTGATAATACGAATTGAGATAATCTGTATTTATTGAATCAGCACCTATATTTTGTTTGTATTTTTCAAGTATCTTTTGGAAAAACCAAGTGACATGTGCAATATGCCAGTTTGGAGTACTTCCAAATGGATCAGACTGCATTACTGCGTCTTCTATTGAAATTGGTTCAAAAATAATTGAAGTAGTATTTCTTACATTCAAAAAATCCAGACGTAACCTGTTCACATCACTTGTTGTAACCTGAGTCAATACTATTGATAAATGTACATCATAATATAATTTTATTTTTATTCAATATCACAAATTGAGCATGAAGGAGGTAGGAATATAAACGCCTATTCTGGACGTCGAAGAACTCATTTTTGGATTTTCGTGCTTTTCGTCGAAGGAAATAATACGCATTCTAAGATCTAAATTCAGACAGGCATAGCTAGTAAATCTCCGCGTACGAATTTAAGATAAACTGTAATAAGTGCTGAATTTAGGTTAGTTTTAAGGAATGCCATCGTGTCTAGGTACCAAAGAAAGAGAATTTATCAGAGATCTCAGCGAGTGGGATATAGTAAAATTACACAAGAAATATACTTCAAGTTATAGGCGTGTAATGAAATACCGACTTTTAGAAAAGAGAAGACTTTTAGCACAAGATCTACTAATCATTGATTCAGTTTTAGAGAAGTTACAAACCTTGTGAGTCGAGTTTAACTCCCTTTAGTGATATGAAACAAATTTGATTGATAGAATGAGTAGATACGAAAGTTCTTGACATTCAATTAAAAGAAAGTTAGATTCAAAATAATCTTAAATGAATAAGTAATATTATGATGCCGGCCATATTGAATCGTTCTTTTTCATGGTAATTGTTATGTACTAGCTTGTATTACTACTCGGGGTCGTTACTGAAAATATTTTTCGAACTTTAGGATCCAATCAATTTTATATTATGATCGAATTATGTTTCTGATATCTATCAAATCCCTCAGGATGGAGCTTGCCGTTTCCATACCCCCTGCACCCTTACCGATGATTGTTTGATGACCTGAATGTTGACACGTAAATGTAATAGCATTGAGAATTCCATCAACGCAAATTGGATCTTTTGTTGATATGGCCTTCGGTTCAACGGTTAGATTCTTCCCATCACAAGTAGCAATTAATTTTATTGCGTTCCCCTTTTTTCGTTCTTTAGTAACATCTGAGGCTTGTACATTCCTAATACCAGTTCTCTTAACATCACTCATGGTTGATTTCATGTTCATAACCAAGTTTGATGCAATAACAAGTTTTGCAACTGCATCATAACCATCAATGTCAAGTGTTGGATCCTTCTCTGCGTATCCTTTTTCAGACGCATCCTGGAGGGCCTGAGAAAAATTTAGTCCTTCAAACATTTTGCTTAGAATGTAATTCGTCGTTCCGTTAAGAATTCCTTCAAATGAAAGGATTCTATCACCTTTCAAGCACCTCTTTGCAAATTCTAATATCGGAGTTCCTCCACCAACAGTTCCACTGAATTTAAATGCTATTCTATTGTAATCTGCCAACTCCACCAAGGAAGGAAATTCTAAGGCAAGTGGTCCTTTATTGACTGTAATAACGTTTTTACCAGATTTCATGGCCGTGACGATATGGGTTTTTCCAGGCTCGCCGTCTTTAATATTGGTTGGAGTTAGCTCAATAACAACTTCTGCATCCATATTTTCAATAACATCCAATATTGAGCTACTTTCACTGGACCCATAATGAATGACTGATTTCTTTTTCTTCTTTACACTCAATAATCTATCTAAGTCTAATCCTTGGTTGGAAGTCACGATACCACCGTTATCAGCACATGCAACTACTTTGGGTTTTATTCCGTAGTCATTAAACAGATCTGCTGAATGAGACAATAATAATTTAACAAAGCTTTGGCCGACCACCCCAAAACCTAACAATACAAGTCTCAATTTCTCTAGTATCTTAAAATATCCGGTTAAATAAGTTTGAATTCGTGTCAAAGGTGCTTGTGGGTAGACCATTTACATCATCTTTCGGACATTTAAGACATAAAAGATGTATTAAATCAATGATGTGCCAAATGCACATTTTTTGACAATCATAATTTAATACATTTTTGACAAAAACTGCCATGAACCGCCAAGGTGTCGAGTTATTTATTGGAATAATACGAGTGGAGAGGAATAAAATTGTCTAGAGGATTTGCGGTCTTTGTATTCTGGTTGGTAGGCTTTGGAATCGGCTTTGCTGGGTATCTATCATTGCCCGGAATTGCAGAGTGGTTTACTATATCGATGCCAAAATTTGTAAATCAGGCAGTTATAGGTGCGCTCATAGCAGGTATGATTGGATCTGCAGTAAGTACATTTACTGTGGTTACATGGGCAAATAGAGCAAGCTAGTGCCTCACCTAAAAAGCTGATTTCGGAGTAACTGACATTTTTCCATCAGATACTCTGATCTTTATTTATCAATTGACATTAATAATTTGAAAAGGATTAAAAATGTCTGAACGTTTTTAATCTGTATATGTATAACGGAGAGTTAGAGGTACAGGCTAAAAGAAAGGCCTTGGCTGTTTTGCATGATGAAATTACTCATATTCTCAATGCAGCAAGAGATCTATCATCGCTTACTGATTCCATAATAAAGGGGACAAATAAGGAGACTGAATTATCCCTTGTGAAGATGAAAAATGCTGGTGAGGAAGTAGAAAATCTTAGACGTAAGATGACCAGAGAAATTTCAGATACTGGAAGTCTCATGGTATACAGAGAAGATGTTTTGAGAACTGCCTATATCATTGATGATATAGCTGGATACATCACCGGGATTGCCTTCAGACTCTCGAACATCAAGTTTGCGACCCTCAAGAAAGGCAAATTTGATGAGGACATCAGTGAGCTCATTAATATGGTGGTGGAGGCCATTTTCAAGTTAAACGAAATGGCGCGAGCTCTTATCATAAACCCTTCAAGCACTATAGAACTTGCGCAGGAGGTGCAGAATATAGAGAGAAAAGTTGATAACTCTTACAGGAAAGTTGTAATTAGAGCCTTAAACGAAATTCCAAATACAAAAGATCTTCTACTTGTCAAAGATGCCGTGGAAGGTATAGAGGGAATGGCTGATAAATGTCAGGCGGCTTCAGACTCCCTTACGATACTTGCTCTGAGTATGTAATGAGATCTTATTCTGGTACTCTCATTGAGAGCAGAATCATAATTTGGAACATTGAGGATTCAAGGTCAATTTTTTCTCTGGGCTATTATGGTAAACCTCTTGGGATTTACAAACCTAAAGGAGTCGATTTTGACACACCGCTAATTCTCGATTTAATTGAAGGCTGTTATTTGGTCGAGTCAAAAGTGCTTACGATAATTGGCGTCAATGGTAAGAAAATACTCTTGAAACAAATGAAACAGATATGTAGAAAACAGTATATTGATTTTGACATAAAATATTTAGTATTCAAAAAATTGAGAGATGTTGGATATGTAGTCTCTCCGGGTATTAAGTTTGGGTGTGATTTTGCTGTTTATGAACATGGTCCTGGAATTGACCATGCACCATATTTAGTACAAGTAGTGGATAATCGACATGACATAACAGCTACTGGAATCGTTCTTGCTGGAAGGTTAGCGACGACAGTAAAAAAGCAATATATTCTAGCTATCACATCGACAAAACCTAGTAGAGTCTATTTTCTTAGTTTTGATTGGTGGAGAGCCTAAATGTCATTGTATCCAATTAACGCACTTTTTTTAAGGTGGAAAATAGAACCAAAGATTTCTTTAACTTAAATGGAACGTGATAAATTCAAAAATAAGCGTCCAACAAAATGCATGGTTAGTTCTTTTGAATGATCTGAATAATGCTAATTTCCTTATCTTTTACCCTTATACAGCCACGGTTAGTAATTAGACGAGGACTTGAACCGATATCATTGTTGTAATATTCCTCACGCTCCAACTCCAGTGAACCTAAAGGGATTGCTTCTGCAGCCAAACCATTAGCCAGCATTTGAGAGGCAAAAATTTCATTTATGTCCAGTTTTTTAAAAGTATCGGATTCTTCTTGCTCTTCATGTTTATTATTGGAATCTGTTGGCGCATGTACTTCATCAGACATGCCTTTTCTATTTTCATACTGATAAATAAATTGTGTGAAAATAATTGATTTACTCAAATTTTCAGGATTTCAAGATACTAGATTGAATGTACACATGGCTCGTTATATTTAATAATGTATTAGCTATGCCTTGAACTTATGCCTCAAGGGGATGGAGTCATATTTGGTTGAACTTGATTTTGCAAACAAGGTTGTAGTAGTCACTGGAAGTGGAACTGGAATAGGACAAGCTATCGCAAAGAAGTTTGCAGAAAATGGCGCCACTATTATACTGCTTGGAAGAAGGAAAGAACCACTTGAAGAGACGCAATCTGAATTACAAAGCATTATTTCAAAGGTCGGAAGTTCAGGTAAAATCAAAATATTTCCGGGTGTTGATGTATCAGATGAACAGGCAATAACGAACATGTTTAACGCCATTGCAAAAGAAATAGGTCGTGTGGATATTCTCGTAAATAATGCAGGAGTTTCGGGACCTGTGAAACTTTTCACGAATTCAAATTTTTCAGATTTCAAAGAATGTGTAATGATCCATCTAACAGGTACATATTGGACAACAATCAAATGCATTGAAAATATGCAAAAAGGCTCTAAGGTTATTACCATCTCTACTTTTTTCACAGAAGAAAACAAGTATGAACAACGCCCATATCGATTTAGGACTCCTTACACTAGTGCCCAAGGGGCAAAAAATAGGCTAGCAGAAGCATTTGCATGGGAGTTCGTACCTGATGGAATACAATCAGTAGCAACAAATCCCGGGCCCGTTCATTCAGATCGTATATACAAAACAGTATACCCTAAGGCAGCTGCTGAATTCTTACGCATTGGCGGATTTTCTGGGCTTTCATCTGCTGAAATAGAGAAAGCATTGTATCGACTTTTGAATGTATTAGGAGAAGAACAGACCGTAATTGATAATGAAATGAACATGGTCGTACAGCAAGTATTTAATGAAAGGATAAAAAATGAACAAGATAAAGTTCAGCTCACTTCATCATTACGAGAGCTATTATCAAAGACGCAGCAAATTGCTGAAAAGATACAAATGAATACAAAGAAAATGATAGTGGACAACGAGTTTCTCTCACAGGAACAGGTAGCAGAAATGGTACTTAACCTGTCATCTGAAATGATGAGCAAGTTACTGAACGGAAAAATCGTACCAAACGATAGAGTATTCTATCCCACAAGACCAATAATTGGGACATTTACTTATCAGAAGGAAAGTGATATTTCAAATAAAGTTATTGTGCTTGTAGTAAACTCTTCAAAGGAAAAAGATCTAAAGCGAGCAAAAAATATTGCAAATTCTCTTGTGAAAAAAATAAAACAATTAGTAATCCTAACAGGAGACCCCAAAGATTTGGGTTACTACAAAGAGTTTCATACTCATTCCGTTAATTTGTCAAATGAACAAGCAGTTAGGGAAATGCTGAGAGTGGTCCGCGAAAAATTTTCTGCGATAGATGGGGTGGTCTTTTTGACTGGAGATTATGACTATGAAGCTGCACTAAAGTCACTTAGTAGAACACAATGGGATAAGATTGTAGAGAATTACCTTTTCGTTCCAGCATTAATAACTAGAGAATCAGTAGTGCGTATGGTCCCCGAAGGTGCGCTTAGTGAGCCGTCTTTGTTCAAGGGCTCAAATGGAACTATAATTATCATTGGCCCTGATTCTCCTGTGGGAGATAAGATTTCTGGGGTCGTGAGGGCAAGGTCAGAAATTTTTAGAGGCGCTCTGAGACCTCTCAATGCAACAGTTAATCAGGAATTGCGGGATGTGGTAAAATCCAATATAAGACAAAATTTGATACTACCCGGTAATATTGAAGGCAGCCAACCGGATGAACAAAAAATTTCTAGTTTGATATTGAACATCTTGTCACAGTCAAATAGTGGAAGTAATAACCAGACCATTTTTTATGTCGATGAGTCCTAAGGGTAGTGTTATGTAAATCGGCTTTTTTTACGTCTGACACTGCTCCAGTATTATAAAAAGACACATTAATCTACAAGTCTTAACTATGTTTTAGATGACTGATAAATACGTTTTAGATACCAGCGTAATAATCGATGGCAAGGTTCCAGATATTCTACGTGACAGGATTTCTCCTAACAGCCAAATTATTATCCCCATAGCAGTACTTGATGAACTCCAAGCACAGGCCTCCACTAATAAACCTCATGGAATAGAAGGATTGCTTCAAATAAGGAAGATAAGGGATGTTTGCAAGACAAGTAAAATAAATCTTGAATTTGTTGGAACAAGGCCAACTATCGAAGAAATTAGACTGGCTAAACATGGAAGAATTGATGCCATAATAAAAGACATTGCTCTAGAAAACGATGCCACTCTGATTACGTGTGATTATGTTCAACATTTGGTATCAGAGGCACATGGAATAAAGTCTATGCTCCTTGGTTCCTCTAAAGAGGATTCAGAATTGCGGTTTGAAAAATACTTTGATAAGGATACGATGAGTATTCATCTTAAGGAGGGTACATGCCCGTTTGCAAAAAGAGGGGTACCCGGCAATTTGAAGGTTGTACAATTAGAGAATGAGAAACTTTCATCCAAGGAAGTGGATGAAATTACAAAGGAAATTTTAGAACAATCGCGCTTAAAAAAGGGTCTGAGGGAAATTAATAAGGATGGAGCTACCGTTATCCAATTGGGTAAATATAGAATTGCAATTACTAAAGAACCATTCTCAGAAGCCCAAGAAATTACTGTAGTAAGACCAATAGTAAAATTGACATTAGAAGATTACGGACTGAGTGAAAAACTATTAGCACGGCTAACATCAAATGTAGAAGGAATAATCATAGCAGGTCCTCCTGGATCTGGAAAGAGTACATTGGCAAGCAGTCTTGCAGAGTTTTATGTCATGCAGAATAAAATAGTAAAAACATTTGAATCGCCCAGAGATTTACAAGTACCAAAGGAAGTAACCCAATACGGCCCACTTGAAGGGAGTTTCGAGAATGCCGTCGATATTCTATTGCTTGTGCGTCCCGATTATACCATTTTTGATGAGATAAGGCGATATAGAGATTTTCAAGTTTTTTCTGACATGAAGTTAGCGGGGGTTGGAATGATTGGAGTAATCCATGCGAGCAAACCATTGGATGCGGTTCAGAGATTTATCGGCAGGATAGAATTAGGAATGATACCTCAAATTCTAGACACAATAATTTTCATGGATGCAGGCATGGTGAAGAAGGTCTATGAAATATCACTCACCGTCAAAGTACCTTACAAGATGACAGAAGCTGATCTTGCTAGGCCGGTAGTTGAAGTCAAAGATTTTTCGACCGGACTAACTGAATATGAGATATACACATTTGGTGAAGAAAATGTAATTGTGCCTGTTGAACCAACCGACGAAGCCAACAAGAACAAAATATACAAACTTGCAGAATCCAAGATTAGGGATGTAATACGACGATTTGATCCCAATCCAGAGATTTCAATCCTATCGGACAACAAGGTGAGAATCAAGGTCCAGAAAGATGTAATTCCTAGGATAATTGGAAAAGGAGGGACAACAATCAACGAACTTGAAGACATGCTTGGTGTAAAAATAGATATAGAAATGAAGACTCCTACTCTGGGCAAAGAAATACACTTTGAAGTAAGCGAATCGGGCAACGGAGTTGTTATAATGCTGGACGAAGAAACAATTGGTAACAAAGTAAATTTGTATATTGATGATGAATTTGTTTGTGCAAACCAAGTTGGAAAGAAATCGAGAATCAAAATAGACAAGAGATCGGAAAGTGGAAGAATGATACTAAATGCCATAATTGCCGGACAAAAAATAAAAATTTTTCAAATTAATAACGGTTAAATCTATGCAAAAAATAAGAATGGCGGTTGCTCCACCATAAATCCTTTTCAGATACCAAAATTTTTGATATTTCACTTACTAATTCTGTAAATCGTACCATCCTCAAATGATAGCACATAGAGCAATCCATCAGGTCCTGTATTTATGTCAGTTATCCCTGAGAAGCCCTCGCCAAATATCACCGAATCAAGTTCCTTGCTATTATCAACCACGCGATCTTCAAGTCCCGGATCGTCAAATTTGAAATCTACTCTCTCTTCGTTTAATTCGAATCTGTACAGATTACCATAGCTAAAATCACCTACAAAGGCGTTATTTGCATATTCCGTACCCAATTTATCCGAGTTCAAGAATTCAATATCAGTGATGCCAATAGAATTCCTGAAACTCAATATAGGATCCTTGTAATTTGAATCTGGAAAATTCACCAAATCATCCTGTGAAATTCCACTCTCCGATATTGGACCCATCGTTAATTTCCAGCCACTATTGAATCCAGGACTAACTAGATTAATTTCATCGAATGCTTTTTCACCGTTTTCCGTGTCCCATAAGGCTCCGTCAACAGGATCTATGCCTAGTCCAAAGCTGTTTCTTATTCCATACGCTTGATACCAATTTACAGGATCATTAGAGTTGTCACTCTTGAAGGGATTATTAGGCGCCGGGGAACCATCGTTTGCGTTAGTTTTTAAAATTGCGCCACTAAAGTCCGGATCAGGTCCATTAATTATATTTTGATCTTTTCCGTTGCGTTGTAACTCTCCAGTTACTGAATATAGGTATCCATCATTACTTGCAACTAATTTTCCTCCTTGATGATTGGTGCCAGGAGTTGCTGGAAGATCCATAAATCCTTGTTCATTTGTTAGCTCCGGACCAGGTGCTAAGGTGTATTTGTATATTCTGTTTACCAGGTGACCATCCTTTACCGTAGCGTACAAAAATACATTTTCACCAACTTTTTCTATTCCCAGCAGTCCACGCTCATTCTTAATATCAACACTTAGAGATACCAATGGCTGTGATTGAAGCATTCCGTTGCTAACCAGTCTTACATTTCCATCTTTTTCCAAGACCAAAATATTATTTTCATCCACAAATAACATGCTGGTAGGAGATGCAATTCCACTTACGAAAGCCTCTACTTTAAGATTAGGATCTTTTAATGATGGTTCTGCATATAATAAATTATTTTGTAGCATAATTGCAATTGTGAAAATAAGTAAAGAAATGGCAAATAATTTTTTCATACTCAGAGCAAAGGTACTTTGTAATTATTATATTTTGCCTATGGGCCATACATATATCTTTTATATTCAGGTTTCCTCTGACAAGATGCCATCAACCAGTAGAATTGTTCTCAGTTGTCTTGCAAGATCAGTAACAGAGACAATACCAACAACCCTTCCATCTGATAGTATGGGCAACCTGCGTATTTTGTGATTGACCATCCTTTGTACAGCTACTTCTACTGGAGTATCAGGACTTGCATAAGTTTGTATTTTTGACATAATTGTTCCTACCTTAACTTTGGAGGAAACTAGATCCTTATTACAGATTTTCTTGACAAAATCCTTCTCAGTGATTATACCTATAGGAACGTTTTCTCTCTCCACAATAAGAGAGCTTATGCGTTTTTCAGTCATAATATTCGCAGCTTCCTTGGCTGTAATACCTTCATCTATCGAAATCACGTTCTTTGTCATTATATCCTGTACTCTATCGTTCAACATACAATCTTAATACTCATCAAAATAAAAACCTAAGTCCGCAAATAACAAGATGTGTGTATGTAGTTCACATTCTAACAAACTGACCATGGCATTACAAATAAATTAAAATTACTAGTTCCTGACAGTTAAGGTGGAGTCTAAGTGAAGGCAGGAATAGTTGTTTTTCCAGGGAGTAATTGCGATCGAGATGTGCACCATATACTAAATGATGTTATAGGAATTAATGCTCAATATGTTTGGCACACAGAAAAAATGATAGATGACTATGACGCTCTAATTTTACCTGGGGGATTCTCGTATGGAGATAGACTACGGGCAGGAGTCATAGCAGCTAAAAGCCCCATAGTCGATGCAATAATGAAAAAAGCTGACGAAGGATTACCAATTCTTGGAATTTGCAATGGGTTCCAAATATTAGTCGAAGCCGGATTACTACCTGGGGCACTAATTAGAAATGATAAATTAAAATTTTCTTGCAAGTGGTTAGAAATGGAGGTTTTAAATGTTAAGACCCCATTTACGAATTTGTTTAGGTTAAACGATGAAATCAAAATACCTATTGCCCATGGAGAGGGCAGATATGTAATAGATGATGATAAGCTAAATGAGCTACATCAAAATAACCAGATTGTTTTCAAGTATAAAGACCAAAATCCTAATGGATCTACTGAGATGATTGCAGCCGTTTGCAATAGAAGGGGAAACGTTATGGGATTAATGCCGCATCCTGAGCGAGCATCAGAATCAATCCTTTCACCCGACAAAACAAATAGTAATGCAGGATTGATATTCCTATCGTTAAAAAATTTTTTGACTCCATACATAAAAAAATGATTCAATTGATATAGAATGCTAACAAAAAAAGAAGAAATTCATCTGTTAAAAAAATTGGGTAGGAAACCCAATCCTTTAGAAATTGACATGATAGATGCTGAATGGTCTGAACATTGTTCATACAAGTCATCGAAAAAATTTGTAAGATCATTACCATCACGCGGTAAAAGGGTAATAGTCGGTCCAGGATATGATGCGGGTGTATTGGATATTGGTGATGAAGACGTAATAACCGTTCATATTGAAAGCCATAATCATCCTTCAGCTGTTGAGCCATACGGAGGTGCCGCAACCGGTGTCGGTGGAGTGATAAGGGATATTATTTCGATGGGAACAAGGCCAATTGCTCTATTAGATGCACTCCGATTTTCTTCGTTGTTCGAAGAGAGTAAGGCGTCAAAGTCGAAGTGGTTGTTTAAGAATGTTGTAAATGGGATTGCTGATTACGGTAATTGCATAGGAATTCCTACGGTTGGGGGGGACATAGAATTTGATAACTCCTTCAAGGATTACTGCCTGGTGGATGTTGCCGCAATTGGTCTTGGCAAGAGGAATCAGATTATATCCAATCATGCAGAATACGATGACCTCGTAATACTTGCCGGGAATCCGACAGGAAAAGATGGAATACGAGGAGCGTCTTTTGCCTCAAAACTACTTGATGACGAAGAGGATAGATCTGCTGTTCAAATTCCCGATCCATTTTTGGAGAAATTATTGATTGAGGCTACAATAGAAGCATCAGATAGCAAGTGTATTAATGCCATGAAAGATCTGGGAGGAGGAGGATTATCTTGTTGTCTTTCTGAGTTGTCCGACCTAGTAGACAGGGGAATTGAGGTTGAGTTATCCGCAGTCCATACCAAAATACCTGATCTTTCGCCAAACGAGATAATGATTTCAGAATCACAGGAAAGAATGGTATACATCATAAGCAAAGAAAAATTATCCAAGTTTGATGACATATTCAACAAGTACGGCATAACATACTCGATTATTGGTAAAGTAAATGGTAATGATAATTTGAAAATCCTCCACCGAGGAAAACCGATTGCCAATATATCATGCAATTTGATGGTTAATGCACCTCCGGCCGATAGAAAGTCAAAGAAACCAAAGTACTTGAAAAGTCCGAATAAGAAGAGTCTTCATCATAAGGTAGATAATTATAGTAAAACATTACTTCGAGTACTGTCAAATCCTACGGTTGGTAATAAAAATTGGATATTTCAACAATATGATCATGAAGTAGGTCTGAGAACGGTTATAAAGCCTGGAGCAAATGGGTCAGTCATAAGAGTAAACGATAACAAATTTGTATCTATAAAATTAGACGGAAATTCAAAACACTGTTATCTTGATCCTTATCACGGAACATTAGGTTGTTTGTCTGAGGCGTGCAGAAACGTTATATCTACAGGCGCAGAGCCAATAGGAATTATAGATCATCTGCAGTTTGGCAGTCCTGAAAATCCTCAAATATATTGGACGTTTATGAAGTCAATTGATGCGATAATAGACTTTTGTAAATTTATGCGCATCCCTGTAGTAGGAGGAAAGGTCAGTTTTTACAATGAAACAATGAATTCTCCTATTAAACCATCACCTGTAATTGGCACCATTGGGTTAATCAGAGATCGAAGGCATATTACGAGCAATGTTGCAAATTTAGGAGACACGTTATTTATCATAGGTCAAACAAAGGATGAATTAGGCGGTTCCGAATATTTTCATGCAACGTCTCGCCCCGAGTACGGAAAAGTACCAAAGGTAGACTTGGAAATTGACAAGAAAAATGGTTTGGCCGTATTGGCATTGATACATAAAGGATTGATCAATTTCGCACATGATTGTTCAAAAGGCGGGATCGGAATTGCGCTAGCTGAATTAGCCATTTCCAGTAATCTAGGAATAGACATTGACTTGGAACGAATTCCAAGTAATTGCAAACGACATGACCACTTGCTCTATTCGGAAAGCCATTCCAGGTTTATCATAGGAACCAATCAAGCAGATAAAGTTAAAAGAATATTAAAAAGTCGAAAATGTGTTTTTTCTGAAATAGGTAAGGTCGATGGAACTAAGACACTGAATTTACGGGACTCTGGTGAACAAATAATAGAATTAACGGTCAGCGATTTAGATAAAGCCTACAACACAATGAGTAAAATAATGGACGGCGCCTAGTCACAAATTTATTTGGAGTAAGTTTTAATTAAATGGATCAAGAAGAGATGATCGATAATGGTTCATGAGAATTGTGGAGTCGTCGGTTTTTTTTCTCTGGATCACCATAATGTGATACCATATGTAATTGATTCGTTGCGTTCTCTACAGCATAGGGGACAAGAGGCATGGGGTTTCGCGGTACCATCGAAAGCCCCTTACAAAAATTTGGGCTTGGTATCTGCATCGAGAAATTTTAGAAATATCGTTAGAAAATTCAATTCTCATGCTGCTATTGGTCATGTAAGATATTCTACATTTGGAAAGAGTAATTTAGATAATGCACAGCCTCTAAGAATCAAAGATCTGTGCATAGCGCATAACGGCACCATAGCCAACGTCGAAGAATTATCAAACATGGTAGGAGGATGCACTTTTTCTCCACAAACAATGACGGATACACTACTAGCCGCACAAAGATTAATGATGCATCTTGAAAAAAATGATAACATGGTTGAAGCACTTCGGGTATTAAAAGAGGAAATGATAGGCTCTTTTTGCTTTACGCTTTTAACCGATGATGGTTCGGTTTATGCTGTCCGGGATACACGTGGATTTAGACCCCTAGTACTAGGTCATATTGAAGAATCGAATACATATATGATATCATCAGAATCATGTGCTATTGATACAGTTGGTGGTAAACTTATAGGTGATATCCAACCGGGAGAATTGTTGAAATTAAGCTCAAAGGGTATCGAAAGACAGCAATTTTCTGCTAGTGAGTATCACTCACATTGTGCTTTTGAATTTACTTATTTCGCGCATCCAAGTTCTGTCATAGAAGGAGTAAACGTATATGAGGCCAGGAAAAAAATGGGCCACAATCTAGCAAGAAAATATCCCGTCCATGATGCGGATGTAGTCATACCAGTTCCAGATTCGGCCAGACCTGCGGCCCTAGGTTACGCTGAAGAACTGGGAATCCATTTCGAAGAGGGTTTATTAAAAGACAGATATAGGAAGAAAGGTTCGATGAGAAGCTTTATTGAACCTTATCATGGAGAGCGTATTGAAATTAACAAGGGCATTATTCCAATACCAGAAGTAATCAAAAGTAAAAACGTAGTAGTAATTGACGATAGCATAGTTAGAGGTACAAGTTCACAATCCATCATAAAGACTCTACGGTCTGCTGGCGCATCAAAGATTACACTCATAGTTACTTTTCCACCAATTAAATATCCATGCTATGCAGGAATTGATTTCCCTTCGCAAGACGAACTTTTGGCGTTCCAGAATCAACAACACGGCGATCTCCAACTCGAATCTGAAATTGCAAAAAGCATTGGGGCGGATAAAGTAATTTACAATGATACCGTTACTTTGGCACAGGCTATTGGGATTAATGAAAAGGAATTGTGCTTTTCTTGTTCTACTGGTAATTACAAGCCACTAGGAATAAAGCCTGTATTCAAGACTCGGGCTGAAGTAAAGGGAGAAGTTTAGATTTAACTTTACAATAAATTTTACCACACATTTGGACAAATAGTGACTAGCGACTGATTGTGAATATAGCTCTAGTAAATTGCTTAAATATTTGAAAATTGAATTAATCTGAGTTGGAGAAACTGAATCTTCTTCTCTATTGCATTGCAGGAGTAGTTTCGATATCTATTATCATATATTTTGTGATTCAGTACTATCAACGTCCTGACTATGTTCTGGAAGTCGATGCAATGAGGGAGGACCAGTCACTTTTCACAAATAGCAGGATAATACTAACAAACGCAGGAAAAGAGCCAATTACTAATGTGAAAGTATTTTATGGAGTTAAAAACGAAACAATTCAAACTATTAATCCCGGAGAAAAAATATCACTCTCGCCTCCGGAAGGAAGTAACTTGAATGTTGTCAGAATTATTGCAGACAATGGGATAAATATTACAGCAGGATATCGAACTCCCATTAAGATGCCAGGAATGATGGGCTCATAAATATTAGATCTTCTTCCCACTATTAATA
Source organism: Nitrosomicrobium frigidum (SeqCode) (assembly GCA_023251115.1). Classification (GTDB taxonomy): domain Archaea; phylum Thermoproteota; class Nitrososphaeria; order Nitrososphaerales; family Nitrososphaeraceae; genus TA-21. The sequence continues at coordinate 16,119 of JAHEZK010000017.1, forward strand.
GAAAGCCCGTTAGTACACAGTTACTCGATAGTGCTTTGTATTCATTATGACTAAAAATCATGACATTAAAATTACCGATTGTCAATTTTTTGCTATTGAAAAATTCAGTATTCAAGTCGCTGTGTCTGGAAATAATCAAAGTTGATTCTTCAATTAGATCTGCCGGAATTATAAATGAAGACGGTGTAATATTGCACATTAGTCATCGCAAGGGTATCAAACCATTACTTTCTTCCGAAGAACGTGCTCAGTATGCTATTACTGCAGCAACCAGGCAATTTACAAGACTCAGGTGGGAAGTATTATTGGGAAAGATACAATATGCAAGTTCTCATTACTCCAAACTTATTCGGGCCACTATCCCCATCACTGACGATAATAGAAAATTATCCTTTGTGATAATACTATCCCTGGACGCAGGAACAGACAATTTTCATGAAATAATTGTAGAAAAGATAATTCCATTGATAAAGCAGAGGAAATCTGCTTTGATAAAATCCTGACGCCAAAGTGAATATTAACTAAAGTTTTTTGAGTTTATTTATTTTGCAGAAAATCCGCCATCTATAGTCAGAGTAATTCCTGTAATCCAATTTGCATCATCCGAACATAAATAAACAACCGCTCCAGAAATATCACTAGTGTTTCCAATCCTCCTTAGAGGAAACGATGATTCTAATAGTTCCTTAGACTTTTCATCCTGTAGATAAGGCTCTATCATGGGACTTCTTATTGTGGATGGCACAATGCAATTACATCTAATACCATATGGACCATACTCTACTGCAATACTCTTTGTAAACATTATGATACCAGCTTTGGTAGCGCCATATATGGATAAGGGAACATTTGGAATAGCGCGTATGCCCAGCAACGATGAAATATTTACTATGTTTCCATTTTTTTTATCAATTATTATTGGCAGAACTGCCTTTGTCATCTGAAAAGTCCCGATCAGATTTGTAGATATAAGATTGTCCCATTGATCCTCACTCATTTGGTGAAACGGAATTGGGTCATTTAGAACGCCAGCGTTATTTACAAGAATATCCACAGTGTCAAACGAAGATATAGTTTGTTCAATAACATTCAGTACTTCTGCTTCTTTAGTAATATCCGCACTTACAGCAAGTAAATTACTACTATTATCATTATCTGAAATAACCTTTGTCAATTTTGAACGATTTCTACCTACGAGAGTCACCTTGCAACCTTCTTTAAGTAGCCGTTCAGTCGTGGATCTTCCTACTCCCCCACCAGCGCCTGTTACAATTGCAACTTTTCCTTTGAGACTCATATCATAAGCAATACATCTATAAACTTTTAAAGTTTAAAGAAATATAGATACTTTAAATTTGTAATAAATTTGTATTCTAAGGATGAAGCACCCCCTTTCCCTTTACAAGTACGGATTTTCCCCTAACGGTATTACGTTAGGAATCATAGGCGGAGGCCAACTTGGAAAGATGATTGGAATCGAGGCAAAAAGAATGTCTATGAATCTTGCGTATTTAGATCCTGATATGAACTGTCCTGCATCAACCCTTGCTGATCAAATGATCGTAAGTGATTTCAAAGATGAAAAATCTATTTTGGAACTAGCCGAAAAAGTTGACGTATTAACTTATGAAATTGAGCTTGCAAACTCTTCAGTTTTAAAAGATCTTGAATCTAGAGGGCATTTGATTCATCCAGCTTCTGGTGTATTGAACACAATTCAAAATAAACTTCGGCAAAAGAAATTTCTAAAAGCAAAAGGTATACCGGTTCCAGCATTTGAAGAAGTCACCTCAGTAGAACAAGTAAAAAAAATCTGTAAGGAATTTGGTTATCCATCAGTATTGAAGGCCTCCGAGGATTCCTATGATGGAAGAGGAAATTTTATAGTCAGATCTGCCAGTGACGTTGAAAGAGGAATCAAGTATTTTGAAGGAAGACGATGCATGATAGAAAAATACATTCATTTTACAAAAGAAATTTCTGTGATGGTTTCTCGCAATACTCGTGGACAAATCGTGTCGTTTCCTGTAGTCCAAAACATTCACACAAACAGTATTTTGGATACGACTATAGTACCATCAGGAGAAAATAAAAGGGTGGAATCTAATGCAAAGTCGATAGCTGAAAAAGTAGTAAAGTCATTAAGAGGTGTTGGCATATTTGGTATCGAAATGTTTCTGAAAGACAATAAGATAATGATTAACGAAATAGCCCCCAGACCTCATAACTCTGGTCATTATTCAATTGAAGCATGTAGCGTTTCACAATTTGAACAACACATTAGAGCCATACTTGGGCTGCCGCTAGTAGAACCCAGATTGCTATCTCCAGTTGTCATGATGAATATTTTGGGGATTCCTGATTACTCTGGAGAGTATTCGTTTAAAGGAATTGAAAAGGCTTTGTCCGTTCCTGGTCTTAAACTACATTTTTATGGTAAAAGGATTACAAAGCCCCAGAGAAAATTGGGCCATTTTACGGTCACCGCAGAAAGGATAGAGGAAGCGTTAACTAGAGCTAGAAGAGTAAAGAAGTTGTTAACAATTGGAAAGCGAAGTGGAAATTAACAAGAAAAATAAGCCACTTGTTGGCATCATTATGGGAAGTGATTCTGACCTGAAGGTAATGAACCAGGCATCAGAATTTTTAGACAAGAACCATGTTCCATATGAAATGCAGATAGTCTCAGCTCACAGGACACCCGAACTAATGTTCGAGTACGCGAAAAGTACAAAAAAACGCGGCTTAAGGGTAATAATTGCAGGAGCTGGAGGATCTGCACATTTGCCAGGCATGATCGCATCATTGACTACCTTGCCTGTAATAGGTGTTCCTATAGAGAGTCATAATTTAAAGGGAATTGATTCTCTACTTTCCATTGTTCAGATGCCAACGGGAATTCCCGTGGCCTGTGTTGCAATAAACGGTTCTATAAACGCGGCAATCTTGGCGTGTCAAATCTTGGCACTAAGTTCAAAAAATATTTCAACATATGTTGAAGAATATAGAAAGAACTTGCACCATAGTGTTATCAAAAAAAGAGAACGAATGAATAAAAAGTAGCATTCCCTTCCCTGGATTAATTTAAGAAATGTATAACATCATTATGAATAGCGCTACAGTAATGCCAAGTGAGGCTTTTGTTATTTTCATTGACTTATTCAAAGCCTTAGCATAATTATCAAATTGATCGCTACCCATTAATTTTATTTCCGAATAGCCCTCCAAATATGAGGAGCTCGAAGATGTTGAAGTTGTATTGGACAGTGCCTTCTGAGAGATTTCTTTAAAGGCACAAACGATATCTTTGTCAGTAGTAACATTACCTAGAGCATAATATCCTTGGCGTGTCCTTTTTCCAGAGCTGGAATGTGTGTCTGACGAGCAAACTTCTAAGATATTCAAACCCTGTTTGCTTAATTCTTCCAGAATTTTTTCTCGCAGTCCATTTACAAGATTATTCGAGTCTGACCAACCGATAAGGTAATTATGTTTGTCGATTTGAAAATTAATAACACCAATACCAGCTCCACCAAGTTCAATAAATTTGATACTTGAATTCAAAGAGTTAGCATATCCAACTTTGTACGAGTGATATTGGTGCTCCTTAAGTTTATTTAAAGATGTTAATGCGAGATTACAGATGACCTCTTCTTCTTCCGATGATATCTTCTTTCCTAATCCATTATGTGCATCAACGACCATGATGCTAGAGTATCCCACTTCAGTTGCATATCGTTCGATTCTTTCTCGAATTGAATACGGCAGATCTTCCATACCTCCATCTTTTGAAATTATCATAATCACTATGGTTTTAAAATTAATGCAGGTTAAAGTAAAATCATTTGATTTTGTTTGTAAAGGCAAGGAACACTCCTTGCCAGTATTTTTAACAACGGAATTTTTTAGCGATTCAAGATATTTGTTGACTTCCCTGTTTGTAGGTAGATTTTTAGAATGGTCAGAAACACTGTGTAGAACTATTGCGTTGTTTTCAAAGAATTTAAACATCTTGTGCGGCAAATCACTTCCGCCTATCGGATTAAATGGCCCCGGATGTACATCAGGCAAGACAACAAATACGCTTTTATCTTGATCGCTCTCAAATTTAATCATCATAGTTTTGATTTTATCTGTTTTGGATCTCGAGTCGAATATATCTTCCATTTTCTCTTGCTTATTTTCTGTCCACGCCGATAGAAACGCCTGCAGAATTCTGAATGTGCTTTTTAAATGGGGATATCCAGCTCTGTCAGCTAAAATAGACCATACAACTCCAACAATATAGATAATTGAACCTAGGACACGTACTCCAAGATAATCCTGCGGAATCAATGTAGGGGAATATGGTAACAAGTTAGAAAAAAGTATCACAGGCATTACAAACGAAATTAATATAGATTTAGGCATTCTCGATCCAAAGACGGACGTAAAAATACCGTAGCGAAGTCCGCTCGCTATGAATAATCCTCCAAGACAGTAACTAAGAATGCTTGAATTTTTGGTAAAGATAATATTTGCCAATAATCCTAGCAAAATAGTTACTAACCAAAGAGAGTTTGCGAAGGCTGCAACATGGATCACTTTTGAAATCTTGTTTGTTGATGTTCCTCTAAGTAAGAATAAATCCAGAAAAAATCCCGCACAAATGATGACAACACTTAAAATTAAATGAAGGAACAGTTCTATTACAGAATATGATTCATGATTAATGCCTACGATCGCTAATGATGAAATTGTTGCAATAATTGCCGAAGTCTTATACGAAGATGGGTTTAATAGTGTAAAATACCACCTTCTATGGATATCAGTTACACTATCTTCACTTATCAATTAAGTTACTGTTGAAATTCTATACTGGAAAAACGATTCTAATGATAATTGATATTCCGATAAGAGCACCGGTAACACCTAGTATAACTTCTGGTTTTACTTTTACACCTCGGGTTTCATCTTCAAAAAACCTCAATAAACCTGCGCTTGATGCAGGCAACGGTGCATTTTTCTTCTTTCCTTCACCCAATGTGAAAGTTCTTGATGAATCAGCTCTTAAATACATTCCGTTTTATTTCTCATTATGATTAGATAGTCTTAATATTTCATTGATAAAATTACTTTTTTCTAAGATTTTAATATAATAGTCAATGACTCTCAATATTTGTTCCTCTTCAATTAAATTTGTGTCTGTGCCTATTTTACCAACAAGTTCTGCCACCCTATTTACAATTTTTACATTGATGCTATCCTTATAGTTTAGCTGATCTGAAGTGCTGAGATCCTTCTCCGGCTCTTGTGTTTCGGTACTAGTTTTGTTCCCACAAATAATACATTTAATTTCGTTATTTTTTCTGATTTGTATTCCGCTGCATTTCTTGCAAGGTTCCGATAGTAGCGTTCCTCCCTTAAGTAGGGATTCCGTAGCATCTTTCAAATTTTCTTTATACTTATTGTCAGATACTGACATCTTCAGCATTCAACCTATCATTAATGTAAATTAAAGTCTTCTCAGCCAGCTCAAATTATTCAGATTGAAATCGTTGATTTCACGGTACTAATAAATTTCAATTTTTTCAATCAAACAGTAATCCTTGATACTTAACCTGCACCGGGAAGGCTTAATAATGAGAATACTTCAATTCAGATTAATTATAATATGGCGGTGATATGCAAAAAATGTGGACTACCAAACGACCTATGTGCATGTGGCGAGCTGGATAAAGAAGATACTAGAATTGTAATAAGACTTGAAACAAGAAGATTTTCAAAAACTACTACTATGATCGAAGGCATTGATCCAAAATTGAGTGATATACAACACATTGTTAAAGAATTGAAAAGCAAATTAGCTTGTGGTGGAACTGCAAAAGCTGGTTTCATAATGTTGCAGGGAGATCACAGGGAAGACGTAAAGGCTTATCTAGTGAAATTTGGTTTCACTGAATCTGCAATAGAAGTACAATAGTAACGTAGAGTTTGAATTACAAGATTTCAAGTTTTAATAATGATATAGTTTGATTCTATAACTAACTAAAAAAATAAAAACAAAAAATAAGAATTTGTGGGTCGACTTACATTGATTTACCAATGATGTTTTTCATCAGGAATCAGACCTATCTGACCTGATTCGAAATATTTGTCCAGTTCTCTTATCCAACTTTCCTTTGCAGAACCTCCACCCAAGCCTTTTCTTCTCAAATAGAAAGCAATTACTGCTAGCAAGAACACCGCAAACATTATTGTTCCAAATATGTAGACCATTACATCATAGAACAAGGGATCGTACGATGGACCGATTTGACCGATCAGACTGTGTAGTGTATTTCCAATCATTGTAAAGAGTCCTTCAATTCCGCTCATTATCTAATAGCACATTATTGCTATGATATATACATTTTGGTGAGATGGTGGAAACAAGCCTAAAATCGAATATTGACTCACAACTAATACGAAAATCGAAAAAGTTACTCAAAGAACAGCATAATTGCAATGAACATAGATGCATCTTGAGAGTGGAACACATATAGAAAATTAATGAAGCTTTTTCACTAGCAAGTTTAATGAATATAAAATAAAAAAATAGTGGTAAAGTAGCGCTATGCGCTTATGGATTTTTTACCCCTGCTCATCACAATAAATGCAGCAGCTACGGCGCCAAATATTGCGACAACTGCACCAGTGTAGATCGCAGCGTCACCGATGTTCTTGCCAAAGAAGGCAGTTCCAGAACCATATGCACCAGCTTGTTGAGCATTGGATACCTTTTCCTTAGCTAAACGAAGTTGTTCTTCAACACTAAGTGCTCCGGTAGGGCCCGTTCCGTATTGTGCATTTGCGGTTTGATAGAAGGTTATCGCTAAAGGTCCCATTGCAATCAGTATGGATGCTATTGTAACGACGGTAAGTGAGTTCATACTAAATTTGTAATTTTGAATCCAATTATATAACTTTATTGGTGTTAAAAAAATTTTAGCTGAAATTTTCGATATCCTAGCACGGGGAATTTAGAAATTTCTAGTCACACTTCTTACAAGTAACATTTAAGATGCTCATTATTGATTCGTACTTCATTGGCTCGAATTCATGCGCATACACATGGAAAATCGCACTCAACACGACCCATCTCTTTCAGTGCGCCTACTTGGATTAATCAGAAATCGGAATTGTCTACGATTATAGTTCAACTTTCAAAGGATGGGCTTAGTCCAAGTGAGATCGGAATTAAGATGAGGGATCAATATGGAGTTCCATTAATAAAGCCAATATTAGGTAAGGGGATAAACCAGATTCTTGAAGAAAATAATTCCACTCCAGAAATGCCCGAAGACCTTAACCAACTTGTTCAAAAGGCGTTAGCTCTTCAGAAACATCTAAAGGTGCATAATACCGACAAGAGGAATATCCGTTCCCTAGAGTTGATAGAAGCTAAAATCCATAGACTTTCAAGATACTATAAAAGGAAAGGAAAAATCTCGCAAAATTGGAAATATGCAGCTGTTATTGCTAGACTTGAATAATGAATTAAATGCGTTACAACGAATTTAATGAAAATATAAATTCTATAAGTGAAAAAGTAAGAAATCTAATTGACGAAAAAAAGGATATTCTAATAGTATCTAGTTCTTCATGTGATGGAATTGTTTCAGCCAGCGTATTGATTAGATCTATTTGGAAATCTGGTGGAAAAGCAAGTGCACGTTTCGTGAGTAATTTTACTCAAGAAAGTATTGATCAATTGAAGAATGAGGATCATGAATTTTATTTTTTTACCGATATTGGTACTGGTTTCACCGAACTCTTCAATAAGCTTTTTTCGAAAAACTGGGTCATAATTGATCATAAGAAACTTTCCTTTGCCGAAATAGCCACTGATGATAATAGCGCCATACTAAATCCCTGGAAATATGATATTGATGGAAGGAAAGAAATTTCGTCAGGTGGAATCTCTTATCTTGTAGCGAAAAATTTGGATAAAAAATTTGCAGATCTATCTTCTCTTGCAATCGTTTCAGCGCTGGGAGATTCCCAAGATGTAGGTGACAAAAGATCACTTATTGGGCTTAATAATGAGATACTTGATATTTCGAAAAAAAGTGGAGTGATTCGAACAGATATTGATCTTTTGTTGTCTTTTAATGAATCCCTGCCTATTCACGAATCCATTGCTAACACTTTTGTTCCATATTTACGTGGACTAACCTGTAACGGAAACAAGTGTCTTGAAGTCCTAAAGAAAACTAATATTCCCTTGAAAAAAAATGGAAGGTGGAGAACAATAGGCGATACTACCCAAGAAGAAAAGTTTCTGATAATTGAAACCATTAAGGACTTCCTTAATTCTCAAATTAACGGTAACATTGAAAAAACAGAAAGCATGTTAATAGGGTATAACTACTTTCTTCCAACTGAGGAATATGGTAGCCACGTGTATGAGGCACGCAGATTTTCAGAGTTATTGAATTCCTGTGCCCTGAGTAAAAAAACAGGATTGGGTATGAGTATTTGCCTTGGTGAACGATCAGGTGCTCTCCAAGAGGCGGCGACTGATGAGCAGGAATTTAAGAATGCTTCCCATAAACTTGTATCAAAAATCCTAAAAGAAAAATGGAGATTTTCTGATAAAGGTTCGCACGTAATTATTAATGCAGATGGCATCATTGAACCCGATTACGTAGGTTACCTTTCTCGTTTATTGACCTCACATTACCAGTTCAATAACAATAAAGTAATTATAATGAAAACGGCAATCGATGAAGACTATTCCAAATATTTACTTGGCTCTTTGCATGAAAGTATTGATGTAGAACAAATGACCAAGGAGTTATCAGATAAAATTGACGGAATTACGATCACATTTAGTAACAGTGAGGGACAGATGATCATAAATCCAGTCCAAGAGGATTCGCTGATGTCTATTATTTTGAAGCAATTTAGGATTTCACTATGAGAGAAGGATTTAATATCAAGTCCAGTATGAAAATACTCTTTGATAGTAAGAAGGAACTTGATACTATGATCAATGTGCTCACCCCAGATAATGTTTGCATCCCTGAAGGATTAAAAATTGATATTAAATCAAAAAATAACTATCTACTCATTGATGTTTTTTGTAAAAATGGTTCCGGAACGTTCCTTAATACAATAGATGAGATCCTAGAGCACATATCACTATCAAGGACATTAATAGCCAATGATTGATCCAAAAATTGTAAAGGATAATCCTAATCTCTTACAAGACATGCTAAGGAATAGAAAAGTTGATTTCCCTTTTACTGAATTACTGGACCTCGATAGAAAAAGGCGCGAACTAATTATAGAAACTCAGAATTTGAGACACCAGAAAAATACTCTAGCACAAAGTATCGCAAATAAGAAGAAAAATCAAGAAAGTGTTGATAGAGAGCTTGATGAAATGAAAAAAGTCGGCGAGCAAATGGTCAGTTTGGAAAACAATAGTGATGCTGTAGAAAAGAGATATTCAGATTTGATTTATTCTATTCCCAATTTATTACAGCAGTCAGTACCAATTGGTGATAGTGAGAAAGATAATGTCGTTATCAGAACATATAACGATTTCATAAAATCGAAAGTTAAAAGCGACCACGTTGATTTGGCAAATTCCCTAGGATTGATTGACTTGGAAAGAGCTGCGAAGATATCTGGAGCCAGATTTTATTTCCTGAAAAATGAGCTTGTTCTGATGAATCAAGCTTTGACAAACTATGCTCTGGACTTTCTTGTTGAAAACGGGTATCAATTGATTCAGCCTCCGTATATGCTGAAGAACGATGCTATTAAAGGCTCCATTATCATGGATGATTTTGAAGACGTAATCTACAAAATTGAAAATGAAGACCTGTACATGATTGGGACATCAGAACACGCAATGGCTTCAATGCATATGGATGAGATTTTGGATTCAAAAGACCTTCCTTTTAGATACGGGTGTATCAGCCCTTGTTTTAGAAAGGAAGCAGGAGCTCATGGAAAAGACATGAAGGGGATTTTTAGAGTCCATCAATTTGAAAAAGTAGAACAATTTGTGGTAACAGACTCTCCAAACTCTTCCGCTGAACACGAAAGAATGTTGAGTATAACAGAAAGGTTTTACCAAAATTTGGAAATACCGTTTAGGATTGTATTGTTAAGTAGTGCAGATACAGGGAAAGTATCCTCAAAGACTTATGATATTGAGGCATGGATGCCAGGGCAGGACAAGTATCGAGAAATAGCTTCTTGTTCTAATTGTATCGATTTCCAGGCGAGAAGATTAAGGATACGCCATAGAGGAAAAGTCAACGAAGAGACACAGCTTGTACATACACTAAACAGTACCCTTGTCGCCACTGAGCGAACAATGGTAGCAATTCTTGAGAATTATCAAACAACTAATCAGAGTGTAATAGTTCCAACTGTACTGCGAAAATACATGGGTGGCATGAAGGAAATAAAAGTAAAATGAATTGTTTTTGAGACTAGAAGAACTTATTAACTAATAGTTAAATTCACTTGATATAAGTTCCACCTGCAAAGGTAAAAACATCTAGACCTATATCGCAATTAAACAATACTTATTAAAAATCACTCAATTTTCTTCTAACTTAAATTTTTCTATTTCCAGCAACATACGCTCAAATTGAAGTTACTATTGATGAGAATATCTCAACTGCAATATTTAACAGCACAATAACTGATTGGTGCCTAACTGGTGAAACACAGCGGGCACCAATGATATCATCTAGACCTAATGTAGATGATGGAATCCTTTGTTGGAAAATTTATCTAAAATTTCTAATACAAGAACCTAATTTGGATGGGACTTGCAGTAACTAAGGTAAGCCATATTCTTATATTTTGTAGCAGTAAGAATGGATTACTTTCTAAACAAATTGAGACACTGACTGGTGGGATGCTACACAAAGTCCAGATCCCATCGGTTTAAATTATTTTGTAATTTGTTGGCAATATTATCACGAATGTGCTAAATAATACCATCAACATGCTCACTAGCCGAATTATTTTTCGGTCTTTTTCGCGTATGCTCTAGTTCCGCCGGTCATAATAACTTGAATGCAAAGTACATTACGAGCCATTATAAGCAAGGCCGCTTCATAGAATAGATGTTAAACGATAAAAATCACGGAGTGGTAGTAGAATGAAAGTTACTGTCTACAACCAGTAAATTTGTTTCAATAGTTGATGACGAGCGCGATATCACGGAACTTTCTCGAGACACGTTAAAAAGGTTACCTGGCTTATCCGTATTCACGTTTACAGATCCGACAATTGCAATTGAACATTTTAAAATTAACAAGAGTTTCTATGCTCTAGTAATTTCTGATCTGAGAATGCCAATAATCAATGGAGTTCAATTACTAAAAACAGTAAAGAATTTGAATCCCGGAGTGAGAACAATTTTGATGACAGCCTTTGACATTGATGATAAACTATTTCAAGAGTATTGTAATAAAGAAATTATAAACGGATTTGCTCAGAAGCCAATTAGTCTGGACAATTTAGTCATAGAGGTAAGTAATCAATTACATAGTTACGAACTGCAAA
>JAHEZK010000114.1 GCA_023251115.1 Nitrosomicrobium frigidum (SeqCode)
TTCTAAGAAGTTCTCAGCTAAAACTGGGTTCACTTGGAATGTCGAGGCTTCTGCAAGAACTGCGATCGCAAACGTGAATAAGTATGAAGGGTCATTTGGTACGCTAGATGTTATCCCTAGCCGCCAGCACATGACTCGGCGTATTACGATTGTAACTCCCGATCTTATCAGAGTTGCTATTCTTCGTGATATCCAACAGTACAAGGGCGCAGCGACTGCCTCATCTATCAAAGGATGGGTCGAAGCTGAAATGACCTTGAACTGGGGGAATGAGAAGGCTCATGCGAAGCATAACTTCTTAAAATCCGGCGGAATAATCGCTTAAGGTAATAATGGAAAACTCTAGTCTCATTACAGCAGAACCTAGCACACTCATGGAGAAAATTCGTGAGGAAGCAACCCAGAGAATTATGAAGTCTGGTGATTGCAAAGGCGTTCAGGCTTATATTGAACGTATTGCCCAGGAATCTATTGTGGTGTGGCTAGAGTTTTTTCCTACAATTTGTGCTGAAGTAAGGAAAGTTAATAGAAATAAAAATAAGTTTCTACAAGAAACTGGATTTAAGGGTCGGTTTACAAACAGTTATGGATGGACTGAAAATGGTAATTTTAAATGGGAGTATGAATACACCCCAGAGCTTTACTTCTTTATGACAAATTATGTTTTTAGAGAATTTTTCTCAAATGAGAATAGTAAGATTCAGAGAGAATTTATGAAGAGAGTTATGAGGGGGGATGACGCCATCGAAACTCTCATGTGGGCAAAAAAGCATTATGGTTCAAACAGACAAACAGAGCCTGTAGTAAATGTGTAATGGGGCACACTCTTAGGAATCTATCAACAAATAAGGTTGATTCTAAGACTGTCTTTAATAACCGATTTGTCGTGGAAATTTGTGAATGTGTTCACGTTCACTATCGTAACCTCCGAATAGCTTTATCCTTAAAAGATTTTCTGTCTATTGCCCAAGGAATGAGTGATGCGCTTATCCGTTGGCAAAAACAGCTACGCCCTCAACCCTCCGAAGATATTCATATAGAGCTATGCAGGAAGGAAGTTGCTACGATTCCGGTAGCCAAGGATGAGATTAAAGTTAATCTTAATTCTAATCTTTATAATCGAAATGAGGGCAGAATTTTCTCTGAAGGGGCTGATTTTAAAGACCCTGCTTATATTCATCTAAAGATTAGGGATTTAAGACTAGAATTATCTATTGAGGAGTTTAACAAATTGGCTGATTCTATTTTAGAAGCTAAAAAATTATTATCTCCAAGAGAGGTTGCTGTTGAATAACCTTGTTATTGTGCCATGTTATCGCCGCCCAGAATATTCTCAGAAATGTATTGAATCTATTGAAAAAGCCCAAGAATATCCAGACACACTATTCTACCTTATTGATGATTGTTCTAATGATACAACAATAGATATTTTGTCTAATTCAACTTTGAATAAAGTGTTAACTGTTAATCATGAAAATAAGGGACTCAGAAGAAACTTAATTGATTTCTTTAAGTTCTCAAAAGGATTCAAATATGTTTTCAAAGTAGATAATGATTGCCTAGTTCCTAAAAATTGGCTAAATGATTTGAAGAGCGTTTTGGATGAAGGCAATGTTGATATTTTGTCGCCTAATGTTTTTCCATCAGATGCCGCACATAAGTATGGAAAACAGGTTGAGGAATTAAACTACATGCCATCAAAGATAGTAGGCGGTCTATGGGCAATGAAGACTGATTTATATAAAGATATCAATTTTGAATCTATAGATACTTATGGGATCAAGGGCGCATTTAATCTTCTTAATCAAATCATTATTGAAAAAGAGGCAAGAGTTGGTTGGCTTCCAAGTGTTATATTCCAAGATATGGGGCATCATTCAGGCAATCATCCAGAACATATTAAATCTGAGGAACATCTAAACTATTCCATTGAAGTAGGGAGGAGCGTCTCTTGGATTTGATATTTAGAAATGATGATGTTTGTGCAAATACTGATATTAATGATTTGCACGATAGTTTTTATTTACCACTTCATGATAAATACCCAGATGCTAAGATATATTCATGTGTGACTTTGTTTAGCAAAAAGTCTGAATCTGGTTCCGTATATCCTGATGTTCCTTTTAAAGACAAGCCATTAGAATACTTTTTGTCCGTTGATAGGTTTCTTGGTCGCTACATGGCCCCCGACTATGTTACTACCGTCTCTCACGGAGCATGGCATTTTGATCACTCTGCTTTATCTAAGGAAGCCCAATATTGTTCTATTATTTCAAGCTGTGCAATTTTAAAGACTAGGATATTTTGTCCTCCTTTTAACAGATGGAGTAGTGATACTGAAGCTATTTGTAATGACAATGGGATTCAGTTGTTAAAAATGGAAGATGGCTGGAAATCTTTAGAACATAATAAATTTGATAAAAACCATGGTCTATTTTATTTTCATTCATGGCGATGGAAGTCAAAGGAATTTATGGAGTACATTGAATGAACGCTGTTTCATGGGATAGCTACAAACCTACCCTTATGATGATTCTAAATGAACTTCGCCCAAGAAATATATTAGAGTACGGTGCCGGAGAATCTACTAAAACTATTTGCGAGTTTGATTCCGTAGAGCATCTAACTAGCGTTGAACATTCTGAAGAGTATTACAACAAATTTAAAAGTATATCAAATAAACTTTCTATGTTTCTTGTTCCCTCTGAAGACAACTATAAAGCATTTAGAGAAGACATAGAATATGACATGGCTTTTATTGATGGGATTGCTCGTCAAGACTGCATTGCTAGATGTAAAGACATCCCAATCGTTTTATTACATGATTCTGAGCGTGAGCAATATCAGCAAGAAATTATGCGTTATAAGTATGTTATGTTTTCTGACAATGGAAGCACGGCAATTCTTACCAACTTTGATGATATTCATAAGAGATTAGTGTTATGCGTATAGGGATTCATCAGTCAAATTTTTTTCCTCACTTCGGTTTTTTTAACAAAATGTCTATGTGTGACAAGTTTATCATTTTGTCAGAAGTGCAATTTGAAAAAAATGGATATCAAAATAGGTATTTTTTACAAGGCAAACAGAAGTGGGTGACAATGCCAGTTAATGGAGGCTTAGAGCCAATTCATAGAAAGCTCTATACAAATAATATTCC
>JAHEZK010000115.1 GCA_023251115.1 Nitrosomicrobium frigidum (SeqCode)
ACAGAAAGGTCCATTAAATCTAGATGGATTAGAAGATTTTAATGAAAAAGGAAAATACAGTGAACCAGAATTTACCTGGAAGGATACGGTCGGGCCCACAGGAATAAAATTTTTTAATTCAGACAAGTTTGGACTTGAATATAAGGATTCCATTTTTGTTGGTGATTTCCATAATGGTAACATTTATCATTTTAATTTAAACGATAATAGAACATCGTTACTACTTGATGGAATGCTTGCTGACAGGATAGCCGATTCTCCCGGGGAACTGGAGAAAGTTATTTTTGCAGAGGGATTTAGTGGAATTACAGACCTAGAAGTTGGGCCTGACGGTTATCTGTATGTTCTATCAATTGGTCAAGGGGCAATATACAAAATAGCTCCAAAATAATATGTTGGACTTAATTTCAGATGTCAAAAAACTCGGACTATAATTTTCAGAGCAGATGATATAATATTTATCGGATTTTTACATCAAAGAAAATAGAGGGGTTATCTAGTATTCTATTACGAATAGCACTGATTCAACCCTGATCAGCTCGTGCCCGTTGCATTCATGGAGGTTGCCTCTGTAGCATTACCTTTAACCTTGATTTGTCCCCTGATCTCTCCATCTGGATGTTGGGCTGTATGTATATTCACATAGGTATCCTCAGAACCCATTGCTGATTGTAGATCGGCTAAGGCCTTTCCTTTCATGGAACCTTGAAGATCAGAAGCAGTAATATTTCCCTCAATTATTACACCCGAGGCTGTCTTGCTCTGCTCTCCTGATTTTAACAAATCAACGATTGGGTCGCCATTTTCGCCTTTCTTTCCTGCATGTATATGAGCCATTGTGACGTCTGTTATTCCAGTTATATTAATCCTGGATGTTATCCCATCATCCTTTACCTTGAATTTGGCCACGCCCTTTGCAGTTGAAACTACTGGAGGAACTTCGTTATCTGCTTCAAGTTTTGCTCTAAATTTGTCGTTTTGTGCATAGGTAAAATTCAAGCTTGTATTTGCAACAACTATTAAGGATAGCAGTGCGCTAGCTAATATAATTAGATACACAGATCTGGTGTTTGACATAAAGAAATTGGCCAAATGCCCTCTTATAAAGTTTCATTCCTTAATCGGGTTTGCCACCGGGGTTTTTGTAGTCGGGCTTCTCTGCTTCTATGCTACTATTCAAATGTTGTTTTTTCAAAACTATAGGGTTTATTGTGTCAAATATGTGATTATTATTAATTATATTGATAATGTAACTGTTATGATATGTATCAGTAGTAACGTTATTGGCAGCAGATGCGACGAGGTTGGTCGAATTGGAGTAAGACACAGATTTAAAAACTATTCCATTCTTTGACTCAGATATCTTGTTATTGTAAATCTTATTACTAACATTCTGAACGATTATTCCATTCTGTGTGCCGCTAATCTTGTTGTCGTAAATGGAATTGTTACCAGTACTTGAAAGAAAAACTCCTATCTTGCAATTTGAAATAGTGTTGTTGTAAACCACATTGTGATCTGATGCCCTATTAAATGAAATACATCTAGGTTGATCATGTACATAGTTATTCTTGGCAACTGACTTTGTAGTATTGATGCTAAAAGCGATACCTCTTGCAGCACCCGAATTGTTATAGACTTCGTTTCCCTCAATTAGTAAGTTATAACAATCTTTTGAGCAGATAATACCGGAAGCATTGTTATGATAGACTAAATTATCGGTTATGACCAAGTCATGTGAACCCGTGTGTGGATCGATACCATAAAGATAGTTATTGTGAAATTTATTCCCATCTATAATAAGGTATCCGGCATTTTTGGAGTAGAATCCTTTTAAAAGATGATGAATATTATTGTCCTTTATTATGGAACCTTCGCCGCCGTAATAACTTAATCCTGAACACCTACTGCAGGAATAACCAAGATACGCAAGCTCTGAGTTAGTGATATTCGTAGTGCCAGTAGCATCTATAGATACCCTTATAAATGCTCTAGGTTCTGCCGTATCATAGTCTGATTTCGTATGTTCTTCACCAGGTCTCTTTCCAAAATCAAATCCAATAACATCATTTTTTTCAGGATCCCACGAAGTTATCTTTACAGAATCAACCTTTAGAGAACCATGAACATGAATCCCGTTTGGATTATCCCCATTATTTTTACTTACAACTATTACATTTTTTCCTTTTGTGCCATTATTGTTTTTATCTTTAATATCTTTCTCAATGTTTGCATCTTCCTCAAGGTTACTGTCATCAACAGCTTCTTTGTCAGTAACATTGCTTGATGCTGGCTTTAGTTGTAGCGTAGGCGTTGATGTTATCTTTAGCCAAGAAGTATCAGACGAGTCAATAATAAGACCACCCTTTTTCTCTACTACAATTCCAGCCTCTAAAATCCATACTTTGCCATGATTAACGCTACTGATCGACCCATCGTTACTATTTTCCACGTCTAATACGCTGGGATTGCTTAGATTGTTATAGATATCAGTAAGGTGAATCGATTTGCAACGAACCTTAATTAATTTTTGGACTGATTCATATCCTATGCAATGACTATGCGATAAGTCTCGGAGATTGGACTCGGTTTGATTAGAAAAGGCTCCCGAAACGCCTGTAGAACTTAATAAGAATAATAATATCAATAAGGACGCAATTGCTGCTCTAAAACATTCCATTACCAAAAGCCAATATCAATCTGAAGTTGAAAACTATATTTATATGTCACTCGTCAAAATCTACTACAAGACTTTTACATTCAACCATGCTAAACTTTAGTATTGACGAATATGTATTGGAGACGTACGTATTTTCTGGATAAAAGGATAAGCACCTCCTGCCTCCAGTTGGTTCAAATAATTATTATTATCAATTTAATAATTGTCCATATTTGTTGGATGATGGGAAGAAACTTGGTTTCTTATTTATCTTCAAGTCATCCGCCTCCCGTGAGGCTTATTTGTGTTCAACATGGCGCGTCAGATTAAGTAATCTATTTTCATAATACTTATAATGGATTATTTTAAAGGTTATCAAGTTGAGAGCTTTACATGCGATTTTAAGGCGTCCCACGTCAGGATCAGCCACTTTCCTTGTTATCGCAATCCTGATTTTGAACATTTTTTCAATAATATCATT
>JAHEZK010000116.1 GCA_023251115.1 Nitrosomicrobium frigidum (SeqCode)
ACAAGGATTTTGTGCAGTAGTACTGTAATCAGCAAAATATCCATCTACAGGAGTAAAATGGACTCCGTATTCACCATATTTCATCTGCACTATAGTACCTTCTTCATTTCCTGGAAAGGTAGATGGAAATGGACTATTTCCTATTGCTTCTATAGTAAAGTCCGAGGCTTTAGTCCCTTCTGCGGTAGTATGTGTATAAACTACAATGCGAGGCCACAAATAAATTTCAACTTCACAGGTTTTATGTTGACCTGCAGATATCTTTCCGCTACAGTCGTCGGAAAGGACAATGTCGTGCTGCTCCACAGGTTCTTGAAAATCGTCCTTATATTCTATTTTTACCTTGTAATCACCAGGATAAAGTTCTACGTCAGGATTGGCAACACTAAGAACAAAACTTGAAGGTGTTGGATTTTTTCCTTCTATCGTAGCTATAAAACTTCCACCAGCTGTTTTTGCAACCTTAACTACTACGGAAAGTTTTGCCTTTCCCACAGTAAGTATATTCTTTGTAACTTCTATGTCTGTTCTAGATTCATTATTGTTTTTTGAAGTGTCTTTGTCATTATTTACTGTTCTAGATATTTGATTATTTACATTTGTTTCAGACCTAACTTGATTTTCTGAATCTAAAACATTATCTTGTGAGCTGGATCTTTCACTCGCCCAAGAATTAGTTGCAGTAGAAAATACTACAAAAGTAATGGCAGAGAAAATTGTTAGAAGTGTAAAACCTTGTTTTAGTTTTATTATATTCAAAATCCAATCAAGTATAGAGATCATATGTATAAATGGATATTGCTTTGTTTGTAGATGATCTATGGGTTGAGTTCAAGAAGAAAGAACGTGGACCAAAATTGGAATACCGAGTCATTAATTCACGGAACAGACTTTAAGAGATAGATATAATACTAATCCTAGCATCGATATCTTTTATTAGATTTAGAAACTCTATGTGAGTTCCGATTGAATATTCAGTCATATCCCGACGGGCTCATAAAGATAAGTTTTTAAAAGTATCTATTTAGACGGCAAAGGGATAATCTTTACCCATTTTTGAAAGATAGAGATTGTGTTTATATAGATTGGACTGGTTAGATTAATGTGTATGAATTATCAACATATTCATTCAAACATAATGAAGCTGGACCCTAGTATTAGGATGGTTACTATCTGCGACTCTAACGGAAAGATAATGTTCTCCGATCACAGACCGGGAGTCTCTAATTTGCTGACTCCTGAAGAGAGTAAAAAATCACTGGAAATGGCGATAAATGCTTGGAAGTCGCGAAATGAACTGGCTCCGAAAATAGGAAAAGGGAAATATGTTCTAGCAGAATACGAAAAGATAAAAAGAATCACTTTACCTTTAGGAGGAAATCACATGCTCTACATTACGACTGAACCTCAGGCTGATCATGTCAAAATACTTGATGGAATCTCGAAGATCTCTCCGGATTGAATAGATAAAACTTAAAGCTTAGTATCTTCATATTAGGAACCTTAGTTTAGAACCGATATCGTCGTGGGTACCGACGTCGGAGGACATACAAATGATAATAGCTAAATAAACGATGTTTACAGAAAATTGGTGATAGTATTTTTGTTATTTGAATATTCGGATGGTTTTAGTTTAGAAAACTAAATCGTCTTTACTCAAATAGTGATTGAATTATTGTTTGCTTTCTTGGACAATCGCTCTACATGTTTTACTAACGGAACTATTCCCCGAATTGTTGCAAAGGAAACACCCATTAAGACTAGTGAATACAAGCTGGAGCCTCTTATTCCGGATTCCGTTACGGTATAAATCAGTAAGCCAAATAAGACTATTATAAGATAAATTGCACTTCCTGTAAGTGCGAGTCGTCCCCTTGTAGCATTTTTTACACCGCCCCAACCCGGTTTGCTATGGAGAGATGTAGCAACCATATTAGATCCATTAGAATATTTGAATATGTGTTTGACATTCAATAACGAATATTTTATTACGTTATAAGTGATTATGTTACCACAAATGGCATAGCCGAATGCGATAAGGCCCACGACAGTTGCCAAAAAGCTCGGATTAAAATAGCCAACTAAAGTAAGTCCCCCAATCACAACAAGAATGTCAATAACAATAACGCCGAAAAGGATTGCGGCCTTTGTGGCTCCGTAGATGCATTTTTGCCCGATACTTCCATGAGACACATATGCTCTCATATATACACTAATTCGATGTCTATTTTAAGTAATTTAGTAAGCTCGTTTATTGATTTATACTAACAAATAGCATTAACTATAATTGTGGTTAAATACTAGGTAGTAGAACCCTAATACATGCAAGGTTCGAATCCTGACTTATCCAGACTTTTTCATATAATACTAGCTATTAGTATCGCTTTTCATTCATCATAAACAAAGTTATAACCTTATTAGGATTATGTTTTTGCGGTTTCAACCTCTATAATCCATTCACACTTCACATTAGCCTTTTCATGATGTTTTCTAACAGCTTCCTCGTTTGGTGCATCAAGTACACAGAAACATACATTCGCGTCCTTATTGAAAAGGAGATCTACATGCGCTACACCAAATTCATCCCTAGGTGATGCACATAGTTCTTGAAGATGTTGCTTAGTAAAAGGAACTTTGTGAGTATCCATAAATATTGGCATCTATTTGTCTACCTCCTTATCAAAAGACCACTTACGCATATAAGTTTCATCTTTAAGATTGAGTTCCTTGAAGAGTCCAAAGTAGGTTTTCCTAATCTTCTTCAGGTGCTCCAATTCGCTTTGTAACTGTTTAGTCTGGCTTACGAGATTTTGGACTAAGGTTCTAACTTCATTTGGATCCTCAGAGTTTAAAGTAGAATTAAATTGTTCATTTTCAAATGAATTAAGACATGACTCACTGCAAAACAATATTGGCTTGGAATTAGTATTATTGAATCCAACGTTCAATTGATTGATACAATTTTTGTTTTTACATTTAATCACTAGCCTGGTCATTACATAGTCTACGTTTTGCCTCAGTAAATAAGTTTCCTGAGATTTGGATCCGAATTGTTAACAATGTGATTCCCGATGGGCCCGTTAAGTATTTGAGTTCATATACATGTATA
>JAHEZK010000051.1 GCA_023251115.1 Nitrosomicrobium frigidum (SeqCode)
ACATCATAACCGGATTCAGGTTCAAAAATTATGTTCTCACTTTTAATAACTATATTATTTATCAGATTAGAGAGAAGTGTTTGAAATAGCTCGACTTCAGATTGTGACTGTATTGGAAAATATATTTTACCACCTACAATTTTGATTGGTCGGTGCATGTTACCGATAGTATGACCAATCTTGATTGCTGTTTCGAATAATTGATCTTGCGACATGATACCCTTTAAAGATATCATAGCGACATTTTCTGGTGTGCGATTAGCTATAACCATTTTCTCTTCTGTTAACATGACAACGTCACCATTACTAATATGGGATCCCGGAATCAAGGTAAGAGCTAAATCTGTCCCCTTATCAGATATCTTTCTGATTCTGGCCCTGTCAGACTCTAACCGGGTGATTTCAATTTTCTCAACAAGTCCCGTTTTGATCATTTCTTGGTATTTGTTTTTTAGCTCTGAATCGGAATCGATGTTGCCAATTATCTTATGAATATGGATCATATGTATTCTGAGTCACTCTAGTCATAGGATTCCGCGCTAATAGTTATGTTTTTTCCTTTGATATTTTGCTTTTTTCATCTCAGAATCATTTTGATATATTCAAACTGAACTACTTTAGATCTTGTCGTTTTCTGGATTTTTAGAGTCAAATCAAAATCAATCATTAATTATACTAACACGTGAACCATTAGAACTTTCAGGGATTTGTAATTTTTAGATCCCAGAAATCTGATTGAAGCAATACATCATATGCACAAAATAGCAGACTTGCATTAGATAAAAGAACCTAAAACAAAATTAATACCGTAGTAAAAAAGAGGAACTGTTAACAATATAGTTATGTATTTGTGATATTCTGATCGTATAATGTTGAAACCTCTAGAGGCTAGGTATGAAGACAAGCCCAACCAAGCGTAATCCATCCATATATGTACAAAAAATAGAAAAGCTATTCCGGCTGGATGTCCTAGTAGTGAAATTGAATCGGATATTAGTTTAACCCCTACAGTGGTCCACCAAACTATGAAGAAGGGATTAAGACTTGTGAATATAATTCCAGCAAGATATGGATTTTCAACCCTAGATGAGTTAATAGCTGAACGAGGGCTATCATTTGCTCGTATTATCCTTACCACATAAAGTATTCCAAAAACAATCAAAAAAGCTCCGGCAATAAAACTAATGATTTTCATTATACTAAAAGTCATATAAGCAGGAGAGAATACTACAAATGGTAAAGCAAGTAAAATAATTACTGGAAGCTCTATTATTGTGTGACCGATTGCTATTTTAATTCCAGACCAAAATCCTCCATATTTGCTTAAGGCTAAATTTGCAAATAGAAGTGGACCTGGAGAAAAAACGCCAGATACAGAAACAAGTATAATTTGCAAGCCCATCTCAACCAATGTCATGCTAGAACCAAGTCCACTCACCATTCAATTGGTTTTTTGTGTCTGAAGAAGCTGCCAGTAGGACCCTCTTCATCCATCAGCGCAACGTGAACTATGTCTTTGGCCGCCTTCTCAGCGCTAACGGGAGCCATTTTGCCTCCCATATCCGTGTTAACCCATCCAGGACACACGGCATTTACCTTTATGTCCCCATCTCTTAATTCATCGGCCATAATCAAAGTTAGGGCATTAAGCGCTGCCTTTGATATTCTATAGGCAGCATCATACCCAGCCATCTCGCTCATTGCTCCATAACCTGAAGAGATGTTTACTATCCGGCCATATCCATTCTGCCTCATAATAGGAACAAGTATTCTGCACATGTTAAATGCTCCGTAAAAATTGACATCTAATGTTTCCTTTACAATCTTTTCATCCACGTTAAACACGCTTGTTCCTTCATCTAGGTAAATACCAGCGTTATTAATCAGGATATCAACTCTTCCGTACATCTTTAGGATCCAATCCCGAAGAGTTTCAATATCTTTACTATCAGTTACGTCAAGTTTGTGATAAACAATGTTTTTTTTATCGGCGCCCAGTTTAGCTGCTGCTTGCTTACCATGTTCTTCATCCCTACTTGTGAGAACTACACGGCAACCAACTTTGGATAGTTCTTTACATATTTCATACCCAATCCCACGATTTCCTCCGGTTACAACTACTACAGGGCTATTTTGTTTCAAGCTTCGTTGTCTTCATACTGATTGCGTCATTCTTATCAATCTTGCCGTGGATAAGAAGCCAATTAAAGTTTCGAATTATTTCAGTAGTGATAATTCAATTTAATATCCATTTTGTAAACAAGATTTGTTTTGAATATAGCTTATCTCATGCATGGCTCATCTACAAATTAATTATGATAGATAGCTTAATACCCTAATGAAGAAAATCGTCAAGCCCAAATATGTTGATGGATTCGTATTGGCTGTTCCCAAAAATAAGATTAATGCCTATTTACGTCTAGCTAGAATGTGTGGCAAGATCTGGCTTGAGCATGGCGCTCTGGAATACAGTGAATGCGTAGGAGATGATCTGAAGGTAACGATGGGAATTCCATTTCCTAAAATGATCAAAATTAAATCTAGAGAGACAGTTGTCTTCTCGTGGATAACATATAAATCGCGAGCTCACAGAAACAGCGTTAACTCCAAAGTAATGAAGGACAGCCGCATGAAGAATATGGATCCAAAATCAATGCCGTTTGATCCTAATCGAATGGTATATGGTGGCTTCAACATCCTGGTATCTGAAACATAAAATATACTACTGCCGCATGTCTTTTGGATTCGAAGAAATACGAAATCAAGGCTCTTGGACTAAAGAAATCAAATATGCTAGCAGAATATAATAGCACTACAACAGAATTTCAATTAGTAGAGACTCAAGATTTCAGATCCTATGTAGGCAGTTACAGTTCCTAAACTTAAGACTGGATTTACTATCGATTTGCTAGTGATAAAAGTCTAGTGCTTCTAACTTTTTTGTGCCTTTGATTCCAATGCCTTGAAAAATCTGAAATCAGAGGCTCAAAATTATCGCACGATTTTTTGTCTTTGGCAGCTCTACTGAATTTCTGTCCAAATCTTATGCACGTCCAACATCCAATAAGTGGAATCAAAGGTGCAATATAATATCCTGTTTGTTTTCCTGAAAATCCCCATGCCTCGCCTACAACACAGTATTTAGAATCCTTGACCAATATCATCCGATCTATTTCGTCTATTCCATTTTTCAATTTTTGAGACCAAATAGGACAGATTTCTTCAAACGATAGATCTGATTCTAAAGGCTGGGATTCAGTATGAGTTCCTTTGAGAAACTCTAACTTTACCATGCTAATATATGCACAATCTAATCTATAACCTTTAGCCAATGGCCGTATTTCCAGACGAAATAATGGATAAAGCAATTAAAATCATTAGAGATAATTCCAAAATAGGAAAGATTTCTATCTCTAGTATCTAGTATCATTATAAATCTCCGATCGCTTTGAGAATTACGTTTGAATTAAATTGGGCATTATTTGTCTGCATGAAAACCATTTAAAGTCGACATCTCCACGATACCACTTGTATACCATTCGAGGTGCACCCCAGGCTCCAACCTCGTAATCCTGGCCTTCACATATGGCCTTCGGTCCCCACTTATAGGATCTAGTATCAATAACTTCATTGACTTTGATCCATGTTTTACCATCACCATTAAAGTTCATCCATTGTTCCAATTTTACTTTTGGATTATTCATATCTCGTGATAGAATTATGTGGATATACTTGATACCAAACCAACCATGACCCGCCAAAATAACATGAGGTATTATCTTTTTAGCTCCTGCAGGGTCGTTATGATATTTGTTTGGACTTTGCTTTGTGAATTTGACCGTTGACCTTATCTTTGTAAAATTGCAATTTGTTTCACAGTCGTAGTTGAATTCTTCGCAGCAAAGGTGATCACTTTCGTCATGGTGATTACAGGGACCTCTTAGGTAGATACCATCATTTTCTGTTGGCTTGTGAACATTAAAGAATCCTGTCAGCTCCACATTATCAAGATCGCTTTTATCGTATGTATAACCTCTGGCCATGGAATCCTTGAAGCTCATTTTGCAACCACCTATTGCGTCCTTATAATCAGGATCCACATTCAAGTTAAACTTGACTCTTTCATTATCATTAGCTGACCATGATCCGTCTTTATTTTTTACAAGCTTACTATAGGTAGAACCACCGCCTATCTCAAAATGCGAATCAAAGGGTTCATCATGATTCATATACCAAACAAAGCCCTTCGGTTTAGTAGGATACAAAAATGCTACTCCATCACGTCCAACCTTATTAACTCGTTTAATTATTATAGGTTTACTTGTCATAGGAACGGTTGGCGCTAGGGCTCTTCCTAATGGTACTAACGGTAATAACATAAATGCTGTCCCGGCAGTTCCCACCAGTTTTAAAAAATCAAGGCGTGAAACAGCATTTGTTTTTGGCATTCGTATAATTCTTGTCTCTAAATTATATTAAATGTACTGATACAAATGCCTAATTGACCTCTCAAAGCTCTGTTCGTATAAATTCTCTTAATTCACTAGCTTCTTCCCTGTAAGCTCGGATCTTATGGATTTGCCCGTCAGAACACTTGACCTCTACTGTTACTATGTTAACTTCGGCATCTGAAGCAGTAACGCTGGGATATATTTTTTCTATCCTACAGCCACGATCAAGTAAACCTCGTAATTTCAATATAGATTCTCTCAATTTCTATAGTTGTTTACTATTCTCTATTATTTAAAAAATTGAATAATTTCACTAAGTGCTAAGTGCTCATGGTAGAGTACTGATACATTTACGATCACTAGCATCGGTCGTACAATCGATGGTAGCATATCAGTAATAAAGGATGAAGGTCACTCTAATATTGAACAATTTGTTATTAATATTGTTATCAAGATTTCAAGTCAAAGAGAAAATTAATTATCATGTGGAGTTGATTTCATAATGCAAAAGCCAGAAAGTGAGTCAGTAAGGAAACCTAATTATCCAATTAATCCCCTCATCCTTAACAGATGGTCTCCAAGGTCTATGACTGGAGAGGGGCTGAATGACGACGATATAATGTCACTTTTTGAAGCAGCCAGATGGGCTCCTTCGTCTTATAACAATCAACCATGGAGGTTTGTTTATGCCAAAAGAAACACAGAACACTGGGACAGGTTCTTTAATTTGTTGACGGAAGGAAATAAGATTTGTGCAAAGAATGCTGCGTTACTGGTAGTAGTAATATCTAGAAAAAACTTTGAATTTAATGAAAAACCTGCAATAACACATCAATTTGATGCAGGCTCGGCATGGGAAAATCTGGCACTAGAAGCCTCGTCCAGAGGCATTGTTGCCCACGGAATGCAAGGCTTCGATTATGAAAAGGCAGGTGTGGATTTGGGAATTCCCCTTGATTTTGAAGTTATGGCAATGATTGCAATTGGCAAAAAAGGACCAAGAGAAATTCTTCCGCCCGAGTTACAGGAGAAGGAAAAACTTACTGATAGAAAACCATTGAAGGAAATAATAATGGAAGGATTTTACCACACCTAACAAAAATTAGATTTGATTATTTTCTAATCTTTTCTTTCCCTTGTCTGTGATTCGAATTTCTGAATCTAGCTCTTCCTTATTAGCTACAAATCCATCGCTATGCAGAATTTTAACTATCCTGTTTATTTCGGATTCATCAAATATTCCTATTTCATTTCCGATCTCGTACATGTTGAAATAACTTAACTGATCCTTAACTGCAGTTTTTTCGAAAAGTTTCAACAGAAACTTGTCAAAAGCTTCATTTGACATTATTAATCAAAAGAGAGATTCAAGTATGGTGGAATTCTGTATTTCGTGTTTCACCAAGCGAGTTTTTTATTAACTTCGTTTTGAGATTTGTAGAGGAAAAATGCATCAAACACTTGCCATATCCAGTAGGCGGCCATGATTATCCAATTTAATGGAAATGCGAATAAGAATGATAAAGTTATAGATAATATCACTGCACCCGTGAGAATCATAAATCCTCTATTCTTATGATTGAGATAAATTTGCCCCAGTCCAGGCAAAATAATACTAAAGAAATAGGCATAAAGTGGGCTTTTTTCAGACATTCTCTCCATTCATGTTTCCCTTAAATACTAGTTGAAGGAATTTGAATTGTATTTATCATCTCGTCATGGCATTTATTGCATATCATTTTTCCTAGGAATTGATTTAGAGAAAAAGTTTTTCTTTTACAGCCATCACATACCATCTCAGACTCCATGACATAATATAATCATCATTGCTTAAATCAGTTGTATATTACTATCCGCTCATTTTCACGGGATTTCACATTCGATTTTCAAACCCAGATTGTTTTTAAGACATAATTTGTTCGATTTTCTTAAAATTCAAATTTAATCTCTTTTTTGGTAACTTATATGTACTATATGCATTGCGTCATCAAATTTCATTTTTACAGAAATAGTTTACAAGTTCGCAAACCCTCTAGAGGAGCACAGTAGTAGTAAGATAAGAGACGGAAATATTAAGAATATTCCTTATGAACATAGCACCATCTCCATTGTTTACTAGGTAGCGCCACCATTACTGGATGACTTGTTTCCTTATAGTGCTTAGTCGCATGGAGACCTACGGAAGAATCGCAACATCCTACATGACCACATGTGAGGCACATTCGAAGGGCTACCCAGTTGGTCCCCTCTACTTGACATTCTTCACATCCTTCCGTTTTTGGATTTACGTCTTCGTTTGTCCTAGCGTAATGCTCACATCTATTTTCACTACTCATGATAGTAAAAACGGCGATATCTTATAAATACCCTCAATCGGTTTGAAGAATTCATATGGAATTCAAAATATACCTTAACCGAGTAGGTAAGCCGATAACATCTTGATTTAAGTATTGAATGGCTTTAAAATTAGAATTAGTAATCCTCGTGGCCTTACGCGATAGGTTTTATGATTAACCAATTTCTTGCTCATACTTTAGCCAAAATCATTAATTCGAAAAGTTGTTGATGGACTAAATAAGATTCAGTTTCTGAAAATTATACTTATTGCACGACTATAGCGTGGTCTACACTGTATTGTAAGTACCAACCTTATTTTCATAGGTCATGGTAGGGCAACTGGTTTTAGCTAAAATAATCATAACCCTGAATTAGAATTCTCAACGGGTTCAGAATGTTAATTGCTTTAAGCAATATTGTGTAACTTAACAAAAACATTGAGTGACTGAAAAAATGAAAAATATCCAGTAAAAAGGAAGACGAATTTGGTAACGTTGTCGAAAAGAAAAAAACTGAATAAAAAAAGAAGAAAGAATTTGTTGTGAAAATCAGGTTATTTGCCTGTATATTTATTCACTTGCATTTACATTACTGCGTAAATATTCTTTTGTTACCTTTTTATGACACTCTTTACAGAGAGTTCGCAAATTATCATGATTATGCAGGAATTCGGTAATTGTTTTAATCTTATTTTCAAGTGAATCGAATCGATATCCCAATTTTTTATATAGGGATCTTGGAATAATATGATCGCATTCCAAACCCCTGGACCTTGCAAACTTTCTTCTGTATGTGTAGGGATATTTTTTTCTACAAATTTGACAGGTATAGTTATCTCGTTTAAAAATATCAGAACGCACTCTATCCCAGTAAAAATTATGGTAATACCATTTTTCGAATTGTTTGCTACATTCTTTTGAGCAATACCTTCTGAATGGAGATTTAATTAAATTTTCACATCCAGTATTTCTGCATATTATATCTCCATTATCATCGAATTTGTCAAATTCTCTTATGTACACAATATTTCGAGATGACATATCAGAAGGATATAATTGAATTACTTTATTTTCTAATCGAAGAAAAAAAATTCACTTTTGGATAAATTTGGATGGTTCGTAATTAGAGGCGATAATCTCATTTTCAATAAAAGCAGTTAGCATCGATTTGTAAGGCAGGAATACCCTTTCTCATGATATGATAGTGGTGGATTTATTGGAGAATTCTCTAGTGTGAACAAAAAGGAGAGCCTATATACAATAGAATTTCTAAATTATTTGTAACTCAATTTGGAGGATATGGTAAAAACTCTATATTCTATAATTGGCGAGCTTGGAAAAGATAAAATTCAAAGGGATATTACTTTGAATATAGAAAAGTCAAGGCAATATATCGAGATCATATTAACTCGATGCTGCAGGATATCAGACTTTACAACAACTGAGATTATAGGGTCTCTCTGCGAAGCCTTATTACATTTCATGTTAACAGCATCTACTATACCTTCTGTTAGGAAAGTCGGTATTGATGAAATCAAGCTGGATATAGTAATTCCTAATATCCACACGCTCCGGAATTTTCCCGACAAGGCAATTGTCTTACGGATAATAAAAGAAGGCGGACGTATTTCAAAAGAAGAGCAACAAAAAATTAAAAATATTCAACCAAACCATGACAACTTGTGGGTTGTCAGTAAGGGACCATTTCTGGGTGATTACATAAATTACACAGTTGATTTTGGAAACAATATAAATGCATCAATGAGACGAAGCTTTTATGATATTATAGTAGATATAGACAGTTTTTTGGAGCGAACTAGAGACAGAAGCTTTAGATTTTTCCATTAATTGAATTTTGTTGCTTTATTTAGGATTGGCAAACATTGAGCTTCATTTATCCTGGAATAATTAAATACTCTACTGAATCTGGTGTTCTAGATTTATCAGAATAATTAGTAATAATTTTAAAGTTTGTATCGTACATTAGTCATATGGAGAGCACCAGTCCATGCAAAAATTAGTACTCATATTTCCAACAAAAAATGAGGAAGATACGATTGAACACGTCATAAAAACTGCAAAAAATAGCCGTCACAGTCCAGAAATCATAGT
>JAHEZK010000117.1 GCA_023251115.1 Nitrosomicrobium frigidum (SeqCode)
TTTTTATAATCTTCCACTAGAACTTCCACCCTCCCTGTTTTTGGTTGAACAGCCCTTATGCTATTTTTTATCAGGTTAGCAAGAACTTGCTGTATACGTTCCTCATCATATAATGCATAACTGTCTTCTTTAAGATTATGTGTCAGTTCAATCTGATCTGTAATTGCCTGTGGCGCCATAGCTGTTATTATTTTATCCAAAGTAGATTTGAGATTGTTAACCTGTGCTTTAATTTTGAGTTGACCCAGTTCTAATTTTTGTGCATCAAGTAAATCTGATATTAACTGTAAAAGTGATGCAGAGCTTGACTTGATTATTTCTACTCTTTCTTTCTGACTTTTGTTAAGTTCGCCTAAATGTCCGCCAAGTAAAATATCGGCGTATCCTTGGATAGGTACTAAAGGAGTTTTTAGTTCGTGTGTGATCATAGCAAGGAATTCATCTTTTGCTATTTCAATTTTTTTTGCGTCTTGTTCTTTTTGTTTTATTGTAGTTGACATTCTGTTAAATGTTTCAGCAAGATCACCGATCTCGTCTTTTGCAGTGTATGAAATTTTTTCGCCATAGAATCCTTCTTTGACTCGAGAAAGAGCCATCGTAAGAGAACTTAATGGATTTAAAGATCTTCTGATTGATAACAGTACGATAACAAAAACACCGATATCTCCTACAAGGAGTCCCTGTACAATAAGTGCTCTATTATTTTCTTTTTCATCAACTAAGCCTTGCCAATCGTTCACAAATTTATCAATTGAAGACAATATGCTTTCTCGTTCGTTTCGTAGATTACTTAACGCAGTGCCAAATTCCGGTGAAATCAGAGGGGTGGATTCTATTATTTTTAATTTCAGCTGAATAGCCTCCCATAAAGGATCCAAGTCCCGAAGTGCGGAGGAATTTTCTCTAGGAATTGGTTCAAGAGTTTCTGATTCTATTTGAAGATCATCTGTCTCTAAACCCGTAAGCGGAATTTGTAGTAGTTTTCTAAGATTTGCCTCAAAAAGTATTCTGTCCTTATTAATTGCAGTTTGAATATTTCCTTCCTCTCCAATTGAAATACGGAGGGTATTTTCTCCAATTGATTTTGCGTGTTCTAGAAGTTCCGTTGATATTTCTTTGTGTCGGTTATAATTCCTGTCAAGTGTGGAAAGTTGACTTTCAATCTCATTTACTGTTAGTACTACCTCGCCATTTTTTTCTAAAACATATTTCAGGGCATTCTTTACTTCTTCGTTAAAGACTGGTTCTACTTGTATTGTTTCGGCTCGGTGCTTGTATGAATCCCAGGAAATGGCAATTTTTTCAAAGTCACTTTCAAGTGAAGCCGGCACGGATGCTATTCGATTATTATCTAATTGACCACCGCTTCTTAGTGTGTTGAAAATGGTATCAAACTCACCTATTCTAATTTTTAGTTTTTCTCTAGCACCTCCATCTCCTGCTGCGACGGCATTTGTAGTGCCTGCAATCCTTTCAGTCAGGGCTTTAAGATCGGTTGCAGCAATGATAGAATTTGAATCAGCCTCATTTTCTTGTTGGGTTGCTAAAAGCAGAAATAAATTGATAGATGCCGCAGCTATTATAACAGCCAGTAAAGAATACGTCTTGTAAATGATTTTCATTAAATTTTTTGGATATAATAAAGGCTATAAAAGTTAGTATTTAAATTGACTAACAGGAAGCTTTGATTGTCTGATAATTTCATTAAAATTGCTAGAAAAGAGATTCAGGAAGAATTAGATGCTTTAGGTCAAATTTTAACACGATGTAGCAATGACATGGATATTTCAAATAATGCGCAAAGCATTGAAAAGCATCTTCATAAAATAAAGGGTCTGGCTCCAATGATGGGTCAAAATGATGTAGGCGAAATTGCCAAGATGACTGATACAATTTTAAAACATGTTATCACAAATGGTGTACTTACAGGCAGTTACCAAACTCTCGTAGAATCCAATCTAGTTATGAAGGAAATTTTTAGTGGTTCAGGTACAAAGAATGCAACAGAATTGAAGAATAAATTGCAACAAACTTATCATGGTGTATTAGGCTGATAGCACGTCTGTCCTTAAATAGGAAAAAATCAATTATTTGTTTAAGACATGGCTCGCATAATGGTTGCCGATGATTCGGACGCAATTAGAATGGTGTTGAAGGATGTTATAGATATAGGGCATCACGAATTAGTAGCTGAAGCAGTCAATGGAATAGAGGCAGTAGAGAAATTCAATGCTACAAAACCCGATTTATTATTATTGGACTTGGCCATGCCAAAAAAAGATGGTCTAGATACTATCAAAGAAATAATTGCTAATAATCCAAATGCAAAAATTGTTATGATAACTGCAAGTGATAACCTTAAGACAATGCAAGAATGTCTTAAAGAGGGAGCGTTATCGTACATATTGAAACCTTTTGACTTTGATCAGGTCTTAAAGATCATTTCAAGGACACTTCACAAAAACTCATAAAAATCATCAAAACTACTGAAACCATCTAAATTGTTATTCAGTGTCTTTTAGAATGTATTTGTCGTCATATCTCAGCAATTGTTCTTGGTGAATTGTTGATATTGCGATTAATCTTTGATGAGGAGTAGTGTGTAATCGTGTGTATATACTACTAATACATACCGGTCCTTAAATAGAAAAATGCCGATGTGGTTCAAGTATGGCACGCATAATGGTTGCTGAGGATTCAGATGAGATTAGGCTACTCCTAAAAGATTTGTTGAAATTTGGAAATCATGAGGTCGTAGCTGAAGCAGTCAATGGAATCGATGCCGTAAAAAAGTTTAATGACGTAAAACCTGATGTATTACTGTTAGATATAGCCATGCCAAAAAAAGATGGTCTAGATGCACTTAAGGAGATAATGGCTGTAAATCCAAATGCAAAAATTGTTATGCTAACAGCAATTGATAGCCTTAATACAATTACACAGTGCACAGAACAAGGAGCCTTGGCGTATTTAGTGAAGCCTTTTGGTTCAGACCAGGTACTAGCATCCATTGCGATGGCACTTGATGAACCTACAGAAATTACAAATTAATTGCCCTAAAGCCTTCACTTGTTATCCATTTT
>JAHEZK010000118.1 GCA_023251115.1 Nitrosomicrobium frigidum (SeqCode)
CAAAGATAATGTTGTAGTTGAACTAGAAAAATTAAACATGCACAAACTTCCACACCTAGCTATCACGACGGACTAGTGTAGAATTCCACATGGTTCCCACCGAACCCGATATAAAATTTACATGTTTTTAGCAAACTCATTGTAAATATTATAAAATAAAAGAATATTTTGTTCCTCCTAAAAAGGTCGTACATTATTGATTCACCAAACGGAATCATTAAAAAAATTAAAGTCAATTCTTTAATTCGATAAGCCTTCCTGCTATTAATCCTAAAATTATTCCATAAAGCATATGGAAAAAAAAGGAACCTATTATTACAACCATATATAAACCCTGAAAATGTTGTGCTATTACAAAGACATATTGATTTGGAGCAGAAAAGTTGAACACATCTAATTTCGGTTGTATGATAGACGTTGTCAATGGTAAAAACAAGACTAACCAAAGTGATATTCCAGTTATGACTCCTAAAACTGTACCACGTCTGAGACCAAATGGAATTAATCTGTTCCAAAATATTGCTCCTTGACCGAGCAAATTCCCAGCTACAGTACCAGTAGCAAAATGTAACAAGAGACCAACATATGGTGATGTATTGGAATCATAAAATCCTAGAGATGATCCTATCACAGCAAAAAAAGTACCAGGAGGAGTTTTTGAAATGAAATCCAAGCTGAATAACAATCCAGATATTACAATTGATGCCACTAATCCAGATAATGTACAATAGGCTAACACATATCTTGAGTTCTTTTCAATTTTCACAACTGTGCTAAACATTTTTGCGTGCCCCCATTCTTCTCAAATAAAAACGATACCAATGTGAGTATTTGCCTACTTGAGAATAGTATCTCTTCATATTGTTTTAATGTTCAACCTTCATATTGAAAAACTGTTGTAAGCTAAGCTTGTAATAAATCATAACTGACTACTTGAACTGTTAATAAAACCATTGCATTCCATAGGACCCGATATAAAATTTACATGTGTTTTCAATCTCAATTAGAATAAAGTTGAATTTCGTTTTGTTATAGATTATTGTGTCAACATGTTAAAATAGTAGATTTTTTCAATCTTAACTGTGAAATACAGAAGCAGAACAGAAATAGTATCAATGATTCTAGAAGCTGCAAATGGTGGTGCAACTAAAACAAGAATAATGTACAAAGCTTTTCTAAGCTATGCTCAGTTAAAGGAATATCTTTCTGTACTTATTGAAAATAATTTATTAGAATATTTGGAAGGCACTCAAACCTACAAGACCACCGAAAAAGGATTCAACTTCTTAAGGATGCATAACGAAATTGGAGAGCTTCTACAAACTTCAGTAAAGGAACCAAGAATACAGTAAAATAAATACAAATTTTGATAGATATTCGGAACTAAGTAGAAACCATTAAAGCTGGCTTATTGTTACTGTTAATGGAAATCCTTTTACAGAGCTATTAGGGTTACTAGAATCACAGCATCTACACCTCTATCACTTCATTACCACATTGTATACTAATAGTAGTAAAAGATACTTCCTAACTAATAATTCACATTTTATTACATGGAATATCCGCCATCAAATCTAATTGACATGAACAAAAAGTAAATTTTGATTACCATTGAT
Organism: Nitrosomicrobium frigidum (SeqCode); assembly: GCA_023251115.1. Lineage (GTDB taxonomy): Archaea > Thermoproteota > Nitrososphaeria > Nitrososphaerales > Nitrososphaeraceae > TA-21. Next base: position 1,617 of record JAHEZK010000118.1, read on the forward strand.
ATTCTTTTGAACTATAATTCCAAATCCTTGATTCTTCATAATTGACCTATTCAATGTATTAAGAGGCGAAGAAATCATCAGATTTAAGTACATCTTGCAACTATATTATGGAAATGTTAAGGAAACTTTCACTCATATCAATACCAGTAATATTGGCTGCTCTTTTGCTTACTTCAGCTACAATGAGCCTTTTTAACGCACATGCTATCAGTCTAAGTCCACTTACATTAGACACAGATAACGGGGCTGTAAGAATACAAATAACACACGAGCCACAGACAATCCGGCTTAAAGAACCTGTAACATTTACATTAGATTTCTTGGATCCTTCATCTAATACCTCCAAACCACATGTTAACTTTGACTTCTCTGTTGTCGACGAACAACAAAACAAGATTGCAGACAAATCAGCAGTACATACACATAATGGTCATGACACACAATCTGTTGTGTTCGATAATACAGGCAATTTTACTCTATCAATCAATGTTAAGGGTACAGGAATTAATCAACCATTTGATACGTCTTACAGCGGAACTGTATCTACTAATATTGTAATTTAGAGATACAACAATTAATCAAATGTAGCTTTCTAGCTATATCAAGAACACGTTTTTATCACCGATAGTTTCGAGTTATAACTCCTAACAATACCACTGATAAAATAATAACATTTTTGCAATCGTGCGACGTAAGGATAAAGTATAACATAATAAAAGGTACTTTTCTTATTGAAAGCCATCTGACAAATCTACTAAGTATGGATGGCATAGCGTATTACTACGGCAAGATCATGACATTTAATGAAGCGAATGGTTACTTTCATTCATTATTACAAAATATTCCATGGAAGAATGATGAGGTAGCGGTATTTGGTAAACATATAGTTACCAAAAGAAAAACTGCATGGTATGGTGATTCAAACTATGTGTATATTTATTCAAATACTATAAAACAAGCATTACCATGGACTAGAGAACTTGAAAACCTTAAACAAATTGTAGAGAATACTTCGAATACAAAATTTAATTCCTGTTTATTGAACTTGTATCATGATGGCAATGAAGGTATGGGATGGCATAGTGATGATGAAAAATCAATTGAAGACAACAGCACCATAGCTTCAGTAAGTTTTGGAACAGAGCGAAAATTCTCTTTTAAGCATAAACAAAATAAGAAAATTATTTCAGTATTACTTGAACATGGCAGTTTACTGTTAATGCAGGACTCAACGCAAAAAAACTGGCTACATGGTCTACCCAAATCCAAGAAGATCACTATACCAAGAATAAATTTAACTTTCCGAAGAATGGTCACTTAGATGCTTTTTGTTAATAACAAGCTAATTTATTCGAGCTTAGTAGCTCAAAAAAGCTTACCTGCTCAAAAGAGAGCTCTTCTACAAGTCAATTGCTGAACTGCAAGATTC
>JAHEZK010000119.1 GCA_023251115.1 Nitrosomicrobium frigidum (SeqCode)
TGGGCGCCAAAGAAATATTGGAAATTTCCAAACCCAGAATAGTAGTTTTGCTTGTAATTACTGCAGTTACATCTATGTTTGCTGCAAGTAAGTTAATTGGCCCAGAACTTGATTACATGGGGTTATTACACCTCATAATTGCTGGTTCACTTGCATCTGCTGGTTCTAGTGCATTGAATCACTATTACGATAAAGATATTGATCCATTGATGAAACGAACAAGTACTAGACCCATTCCATCAGGCAAGATGAAAGCAAGAAATGTTCTAATTTATGGTGTTAGTGTAAGTGCAGCTTCAGTTATTTATGCTGCTTTAACATTGAATCTAGTTTCAACATTTTTTATTGCACTTGGAATATTTTTCTATGCAGTAATATACACAATTTGGCTAAAGCGACTAAATTCTTCAAATATTGTCATAGGAGGATTTGCAGGAAGTGCTGCTTCAATGGCAGGATGGGCAGCTGCAACAGGATCCATGGATATTTTAGGATTTTTAGTTGGATTCCTAGTTTTTGTCTGGACTCCTTCTCACTTTTGGTGTCTTGCCATGAAGATTAAAGACGATTATGCTGCTGCAAAGATTCCTATGCTCCCAGTGGTGATAGGAATGCAAAAAACTTCAAAATATATTTTAGTAAATACTGCCATCCTTTTACCTTATTCTTTAATGTTATACGCATTTGGTCTAGGTATTGTTTATCTTGTAATAGCAGCAGTCTCTGGAGGGTTAATGCTTGCATATCACTACAAGCTTACTCAAAATCCCACTTCTGAATTTGCATGGAAAGCATACAAAGTAACCGCGCCATACCTTACAATCATTTTTGTTGGAATAGCAATAGATGCTGCTTTTCACTTTAGATTCTAGCTTTGAAAATTATTAACTATTTTCTGTCCCAGGGAAACTAGCTTCGTAATCATTTTCCATCATTTCTTTGTTCTGTGACTCAATTTCATCTAATTCTTCTTTTTCTGTGATAATCTCAATTCTTCTTGTGTCCTTTGTAAGCCATGAAACTTTTATCAATCCAAGAATTTCCAAATCAAGTAATAATTTATTAAATTTATCCTCTGGTACTAACACTTCATCTTTGGCCAATTTTTTTTCAAGTTCACTATCTGTTAATGACCCATTTTCCTTAATGAGATCATATACTATGTTTTTTAGAGGCATGTTTACCATTTTAACCGTAAAATGTCTTATCTATTGTCTTTGGAACAACATTTGAAATACTTTCTTTCATGTTGCTATACCACTGTTCTACTTCTTTAGTAATAGAGGGTTTTACCTTTTTTAATCCAGCAGAAAAATCAATACTGCCTATCTTTGCCGAATCATTCTGCATTGCATGTACTGCAGCTTCTCTACAAAGTGATGCAAGGTCAGCTCCTGAATAGTTTTGTGTGGCTACTGCAATTTCTTTTAATTTAATGTCACTAGCAAGAGGCATTTTATCAGTTAATATTTTAATGATTTCTAATCTGCCTTTTTCGTCTGGAGGTTGAACGTAAAGAATTAGATCCAGTCTTCCAGTCCTTAACATAGAATTATCAAGTAAATCCGGCCTATTTGTAATTCCTACAACAACAACCCTTGAAGAAGTTCCCTCCTCCATTTCTATTAATAATTGGCTTAGGATAGTCTCTCCGACACCATTCATCTCCCCCGTCTTGAATCTTGCAAGTGAATCTAATTCATCAAATATTACTACACATGGGGACGATGTTTTGGCTTTTCTAAAAATCTCCCTAATTGCTTTCTCAGATTCTCCTACCCATTTTGATAAAATTTCAGGACCTCGAACAAGGATCATGTTAGCTCCACTTTCAGTAGCTAATGCTCGTGCAAGTAACGTCTTACCACACCCTGGAGGTCCATAGAGTAATGCACCTTTTGGAGGTTTGATTCCCATTTTCAAGAATTTGTCAGGTTCTTTCATTGCAAGTATCAAATTATCTCGTAGTGTTTCTTTGGTATCTTCCAAGCCACCAACATCCTGCCACCATACTTTTGGTCTTTCAACATAAAATTCTCGCATGGCAGTTGGTACAACTTCATGCATTGCATCGTAAAAGTCAACCAGTTTAATTTCCATTGACTTTAAAATCTCAGAAGGAATTTTTTCAGTTTCTAAATCTATTTCTGGAAGATAACGACGAATTGATTTCATAGCAGCTTCTCTGCAAAGTGATTTGATGTCGGCACCAGTATATCCATGAAGCTCTGACGCTAAATTTTTCAAATTAACATCCTCTGCGATTGGCATTCCTCGAGTATGTATTAGGAGTACCTCTAATCTTCCATCCTCGTTTGGAACTGAGATTTCTACCTCGCGGTCAAATCTTCCAGGTCTTCGTAGTGCAGGATCTACGCTATCAGGTCTATTTGTTGCACCCAAAACAATGACATTTCCTCTATCGGTTAATCCATCCATTAAAGCTAAAAGTTGGGCTACCACTCTTTTTTCAACATCACCATAAGCTTCTTCTCGTTTTGGTGCAATTGCATCTATCTCATCAATGAAAATAATACTCGGTGAATTATCTTTTGCTTCTTTGAAGATGTCACGTAATCTAGCTTCTGTTTCTCCATAGTATTTGTTCATTATTTCAGGACCATTTATTGAAAACATATTAGCTTCTGATTCACTTGCAAGTACTTTTGCAATCAATGTTTTACCACAACCTGGTGGTCCATATAACAATATTCCACTATGTGGTTCAATCCCTAATCCGGTGAAGAGTTCAGGATGTCTTAGAGGAAGCTCAACAATTTCTCTCATTGCTTTAATTTCTGATTTTAATCCTCCAACTTCTTCATAAGTGACACGAATCTTTCTGTCAATAGATGTCTCTTCAAGAATAGTAAGTTCTGTAGAACGATCAATTTTTACAACTCCTTTGGGAGAATTTTTATTAATTTTAAAATCCATGGAATTTCCAAGAATCATTACTGAAATCTCGTCGCCTTGAGAAAGGGGAAGTCCTTTAAGTCTATTTTTTACAAAGTCAGTAAATTCTTTATCAACAGTTAC
>JAHEZK010000052.1 GCA_023251115.1 Nitrosomicrobium frigidum (SeqCode)
GCTGAAAAATTATAGCAAAAACCAGAATATTCTAAGAGATTGTCTTCTTTGACAAATTAAATGTTCCCAAGTTTTGAGGACTTGTTCTTATCTGTAGCATTTAGAAAAATCGATATAAATTTCATTTTTCTTTAATCTACGATTATATACATCAGATTAATACAAATTGCTACAAGCAAATGATGTTTTCAAGACTGTGGTTGGTATTTTTTCTAGGTTTAGGCATTCTGTTATTTCCTCTCCAATCATACGGACAAACAAATGAAGGGACGATAGAAACAAAGATTTTGTATGACAATGGAAAAGTTGTAAATTACGATGGCTTAGTGGTTAAAATCTACCAAGACTTTTCTGGAGATCCTTATCTGGTATTAAATTCCATTTCAAGCAATCCATACAAGATTTCAGGCCTTCCTCTGGATCACAGATACACGGTACAGGTTTTCAGACATGGTATGTACTCTGGGGAGAATACGCTAGAACTGGCAAGCAGTTTAGAAAAACTGACAGTTGAAATTTTCCTTCCATTGAGAATTAACTTTGCGATCTATTATAATGATGGGCAGACCCCGATTAATAAGGCAACAGTTTCACTAACGTCCTACAATGGTATACCTGTTGATGAGAGCATAACCGGTGAAGATGGCATAACTGATGATTTTCGACCACAGCCTACTACGAGATTATCTGAAAATTACATTGCCAATGTCACTCTAAATGGTGGAATATCTTTTAAATATTCACCCATATTTTTACCAAAAGGAATTAGAGGCGATGTAAAAATAATAACACCGTGGCCTGAAATTGTTGACAGTCTAATCACAATAAAACTTTACGATAATAATTTGAAAGAGTTTAGACCTTCAAAGGAAAATCTATTTGTCCAATTGTACGATAGTGAAAAAAATAAAGTTGGAGAATCAATGGTAGATCAAAGGGGCAGGGCGTTTTTTTCTGGAATTAAAGTAGACATTTATGATTTTCGAGTGGTTAAACAAGAAGCATCGAAGATAACAGAATGGGGATCCATTAAGAGCGTTATCGATGGCAATCAAAATGAGATAAAAATAATTGGACTTCCAATTACGACGATCCTAGAGCAAAATCAAACAGATACAAAAATTCCTGTAACTGGAACTAATGAAACCCAAACAAAAATAATAGAACCACAGAAAAAATTCAAAATCGCCTTAGTTGAACCTTCATTCACTAATGCCGCATACAAAGATGGTGCGTTTTATAATTTTTATGCAAAATATGGATTTCCGTCAATGGATACAGAAATCACCAAAGATTTGGACATGTTGAAAAGTACTTTACCAAAAGAGCCATTTAGAACTTGGGATCAAAAAGAATCAGAAGAGGATTCCCCATTACAAGATAATTATTTCACATCCATGAGCGAAGCGATTTCCAAAGTACTTCCGGATTCACGGATCAACGAGATAAAGGATGAAGATGTACATCTTGGAAGGATTTTTGATTCAAACGGAAACAATTTGTACGATCTAATCATTTTATTCCATCAGGAATACGTCACAGGTGTGGAATATCAAAATTTCAAGAGATTCGTTGGTAATGGTGGAACAATATTTTTTTCTATGAGCAACATATTTACCGTTGAGGTAGATTATTCCGAAAAAACAAACAGTATACAATTTGTAAAAGGTCATGATTGGGAATTCGACGGAAAGGTGGCTAAACCTGGTGTAGCAGAAAGATGGGTGGATGAAACAAAGGATTGGGTAGGCAGTAATTTTTTGACAGATCCAACATTTATTCCCATAACTTATCCTGGTAACCCATTTGATTACAGGCATATAGAGGAACAACATATTAGTAATCCAAATGATATAATATTGCTAGATTTTCAAGCAAAATATCCAAAAGGTCACAAATTCAACCCCATGGTGGCAAGTTATGAACTAAATTATGGCAAAGGAACGGTAATTTCGTCTTCAATTTGGGGAACGTCCATTAAAACAAATCCTGGTCTATGGAGCTTTTATGAGAATATTATTTTTCCGCGTGCACTTGGTTCTTTAATTGAACTTAAAACAGGATATGGAGTTTTTCCGGTATATTGGCTATCCCAGTCCAGTCAAGTTTCACATTTCGATTTTAATGAGGAAGATAAGAAGATAGAAATATCAGTTAGTGGAAAAAAAACAGAGGGAGAAACTCTTCGGGTGGTGATTCCTAACGACCTCCTTGGTGCAGATCCATTTGGCAACCTAAAGATTGTAATTAACAATCAAACAATTCCTTACGAGTATTTTTCAGACGACATTGAAACTGGTTTTAATATACCTCTGTCTGAGAATGTGAATAAAATTCATTTTAGTCCTATCACTCCAAAAAGCTTTTCTAAATATTCCATTCATAGAATGGTTGAAGGTTTCAAATTTACCCACAATTACCAATGTATTCCAGTAAGTAGCGGATATCATTGCGATTATGTACCAGACAAACAATTAGCCTTCAATGGACGATCCTATGCTACTGAAATCTATACGTCTGCAATTAAACCCACAAAATTCGTTGAAGGAGTGAAGGGTAAGGCGTTAGAATTGCAGGCACCACGAATGGAGTCCTTAGAGATTCCTTATTCAGATGTTACAACCCCCTCCCGATTCTCAATTTCGTTCTTTGTAAAACCTAGTGAGGATAGTGAACCATTTGGTGTGATTATCTCTAATCTGGGATCGAAAAAAAGATCAGGTTGGTTCATTGATATGACATCTGATAAGGACAAACATTTGCTTACTTTTAATCTGCTCACAGACAAAGGCTTGTTCAACGTGAAGGATGTTCTTATTCAGCCAGAGAAATTTACTCATATTGTTGCCACTTTCGACGGAAAATGGATGAGAGTATTCAAAGATACCGATTTAAATGGCGAGTTATTGGTTAATGGGAACTACCTCTTACCAGATACTGCAATAAGAATGGGTTCTCAGGCATGGAGTTTTTCAACGCAACGCTGGTCAGGAACAATAGATGAAGCGTATCTTTATTCTAAAGCACTTGGCATTGACGAAATCAAAAATATCAATAGCTTTTCTGTAAACATTCCTAAAGATAATCTCATTTTCTACTATCCCTTCGATAATGATGGATTTGATCATTCAAGTAACAAAGCGGAAGCAAAAATCAGAACCATGATCCCAAGTATGGTTTTTGCGCCTGATGGAAGACTCTTTTTTTCAGAAAAAAATACCGGAGATATTAGAATAATGAATAATGATAAAATTATGCAAGAACCGTTTTTCCACGTCAACGATTATAATGTAAGCTGGGAGCAAGGATTGCTTGGTTTAGCTATTGATCCAAAATTTGAACAGAACCATTTTGTGTATTTGTATTATGTTTATAAAGATCACGAAACCGGAAAGATCTTCAACAGGGTTCTTAGATTAGTAGATGATAATAGTATAGGCAAAGATCCTGTTGTTATTCTAGACAAAATCTATGCAGAAAAAGGATATCATTCAGGTGGAGCAATGGCTTTTGGTTCTGATGACAAATTGTATATCACTGTGGGTGATGCTTCCCAGCATCCTTTTGCTGAAGATCCAAATATCTTAATTGGAAAGGTGTTAAGGATAAACAGGGATGGAACGATACCATCAGACAATCCCTTCAATAATTCTCCAGTTTATAACATAGGACACAGAAATATGTTTGGTATTGCGTTTGATAATAGCGGATATGGAATAGTAACAGAGAATGGTGATATCATTTATGACGAAATTAATAATATTGTAAAGGGAGCTGATTATGGTTTCCCCTTCTTTGAAGAAGCTAACACCAATCCGTATCTTTTTAACGGTACAATAACAACTTCCCCGTTGATTATATTTTATAATACGCCGGCACCAACACAGGCAATTTTCTATGACGGAAAAAAATTCCCAGAGATATATGGAAAATTTGTGTTTGCAGCATATGATGGTCATATTTTTTCAATTGACATGGATAATGCCACCAAAAAAGTAAAAAGCTACAACCGAATATTTCTTGACTCTACAACGATTGAACCAGCCATTGGCTTGGCTCAATCACCAGATGGCGATATTTACTATTCAGCATTTTCAATACACAAATTGTCAAAATTAGAAATGGAAAAAAATTCTTTTATCTTCAATTTAGAGGTAAAATCCAATTCAGAATCTATACCTTACGATAGAATAGACATAGTGCCTGGTAAAGATCAGCTTAATCTTGGAACCGGTACAGGACAAATCGTTCCAAATCTAATAGAGATTCCAACAGGTGTTAATCCTGTAATAAATTTGATAACGGATAAGAACTCCCATCAGTATGATTTCATTCAATATAAAGTCCCTGCTTCAGAAACTTTGAAATTGTTAATCAACTACAACAGTAGTTTAATTAACTATCCTTCCTCTGATGAATCCAAAGATGTTTTAGGAAAGGAAGATAATACTAAAAAGAACGCTTGGGATTCCTTCATTGATTGGATAAGGCAGATTTTCCATCCATCATAATTCATTTTTATTTCAATGGGGGTATTTTGTGAGAAACCTATTACTTATTTTCATATATTTGTTTTAAATCTAATTAGAAATAAAAAATAATCTGCAAATCATAGAAAATTTTGTTTCACTAAGAAAGGGAATTTTCTAACCTTTTTATTAAATTCAATCCTTTAAGGGTGGCCAATTTGTAATCGACGTCAATTAGATTTGGTTCAAAGGATATGTATTTGTCATATCCTACATTACGCAAAGTTTTCACGATCGAGCTAAAATCTAGACGTGCGTATCCTGGCATGGCTCTATTATTCTCCGCAAAATGTGTGTGTCGTAAGAAATCTTTTGAATCTCTTATTACCTGTTCGAAAGAACTTTCTTCTATGTTCATGTGAAATGTATCAAGCAGTATTCCTAGATTATCTTGATTTACCATTTGTACAATGTAGATTGCATCTTTAGCAGTAGTACAATAAGGAGTACTATATCTATTAAGTGGCTCAAGCAGCAGTTCGACATTATGATCTGAGGCAAATTTAGACAAAGATGATAGCATAGGAATAGTTCTTTTCATTGTGGATTGTTTTAGATTTTCTGAAATCATGTGGTGATTTGCATCAAATAAAATTTGATTTTCATCAGAAAACATGCAGATGTTAAATTCATTTCCTCCAAGATATTCGCACATTTCAATACATTGCTTCACATAATTTTCAGCGTGACTCACTAGACCAGGATCCAAGCTCAACAACCTCCTTTTCCAGCTATCTTCACTTTCCCTTCCCCACATTCCCGTAACCCCACAAACAGGAATATCAAACGAAGTGATTTTATTTCTAAAATCTCTTAACTTTATTTCCTTTGGTTCACCAAATACTTCCACTGCATCATATTTCTGTTCTTTCAATCTAGCAAGTGTTTGTTCAATCGATTCTAATTTTCTAAAGGAAGAGAGAGTTATAGAGTATTTGAATGCCAATTGTTATCTTATCTACCATTTGATTTTTATTTTTAGGATGACTTAAACTCATTTACTAGATGATTTGCGATATCAACGCATTTGACTGTATTATTCGAATTTCTAGCCAATCCAGATTTGCGATTTGAAATATAAACAGCAAGCCCTTCCCCTCTTTCAAAGTCTGCAGGTCTTCCGTGGGATCCTTTTATTAGGTTGGTATCAAAAGATATCGAATTTTTTTCTTTATCAAAGAATAATTCCATGGGATCATACCCAGGTTTCCTATGAATGTCCACTGTACTAGCAAAAGGTGGTGCCATCAAAGCCTCGTGCCACCAGTAATAGCTAAACCATTTGTCTCTCTCTGAAATTGCAATAATCTCTCCACTGCGCTCATGATCTATTTTCAACGTTTTTTTTTCATCCTTTGCCAACGTCCTATCTATTCCTTTAACATCCTCCAATACTCTTCGTGTTTTATTTTCAAAACCATCTTTTATGTAAACATGAGCCACTTGATGGTCAACCATTGCAAATGCATTGCTAGATTCAAAGTCAACGAATTCTTTGTCTCCTATGGTCCTTATATCAAGCAGACCAGCATCTCTAAGTTTTAAATTCAATGGGATTGAGCTGGAAACATCTTCAAAGGCATATTCAGAAATGATAAGAAATTCCGTCTGATTTTTTAACCCCAACTGTGATGTCTTTTTAACAATATTTCCCACAATATCATCTGCCTTTTTTAGATCATCACGGACTTGACTACTATTTTTTCCGAATCTTTGAGCTGAATAATCAATATGCGGTATGTAAACAAACATAAGGTTTGGACGCGATTTTTCCAAGGTATATTCTGCTGCCTTGCCAATCCATTCGCTTGATTTATACGAAGCAAAAGGACCCCAGTATGTTCTAAGGTTAAACTCACCAAGAAATTCTTTCATCTTTTCATAATATCCAACTGGCTTTGAATAACACCAGGGTACCAAGCTACCGTCTCCCATATGGAGCGGTCTAGGTGTTACTACAATATCGGATTTTGAATACATTGTATTTTGCCAAAAAAGAACTGCCGTCCTAGTATCTGAAGAAAAGTTAGACGCTTTTTCTTTCTTTTTAAGAATATCCCAGATTCTGTCAACTAGAACAAGTGAACTTTCCTGCTCCCAGAAGGAAACTGAATAACTATTCCGATCATAGATCCCATTAGAGATTATTCCATGTTCGTTTGGATATTTCCCCGAAAGGATACTAGCTTGAACAGTGCTTGTAACAGCGGGAAACACAGGTTCCATTTTTGCACTTTCTCCTTCTTCTGCTATTGCCGTGATGTTTGGTATCACATTTGATTTCAAATGCTCGTGCTCCAATCCAACAACGTCAATGACCACAATGTGCTTTGTAACTATCTTTCCTTCATCCCCTAAAGTATCACATTGGATCTGTTACTTAAGTTCAGTCTATGTAACGTATAGTTTTCTTGATAAAAGAATTGGTGGAAACAAAAACAGTAAAGTAAGAATTCCATAAATTAATCCTGAAACACCACTTATGAAGACAGAATCAAGAATTATTATTGAGATTACCATGTTTTTTATGCCTTTCTGAATAGCCTCTGATTTCCCCGAAAGAGTTTGCTTAAAGATAATGCTAATAATGATGGCAAATGGAACCAAAATTACTAGGCTCCACTTCATGAACAAATCAAGCAAATTCGTAATTATTATTAGTAAAATTATTATATAAATAACCGCAAATAAAAAAATTATTTGTCGTCTTACTTCGATCCCACTCATTTCCTTTCTGCTGAATCCTGCTATAACTGTAACAAAAGTGAGAACGGAGGCAGCAGCAAAAATAAGCTGCAGAGAATTTGTTGGTAAAGAGAAATTGATGACTGGACTTGCCCCCAAAATCACATTCAGAAATCTTGCACTACCCATTGATATAGGACCCGAAATTTTGCCATGTTTCAATCCATAGTTATAGGCAAGTATTATACCAGAAAGAAAAACAGAGATGATGAAACTTGACCAAGAAACAGTAATTGAAAGAATGAACGCAAACGTCATCAGGCCAATCGCAATTTTTTTTGCTCTCTGTGCGGATATGCTTCCAGATGGTAATGGTCTAGACGGTCGTTCTTTTCTGTCTATTTCGATATCAAAAAAATCGTTGAAAATCACTCCAGAAACATAGAGAAATATTGAAGAGAGCATCAGTGTGACGAGGTTAATGAAGTTGAGTTCAGGAATTGGTGTTACAATAAGATATCCAGATATTACATTTGATGGAGTTGTGAATGCATTTGGTATTCTTGCTAACTGAAAGTATTCTCTAAACGTGACAAATGCACCTCATTTCAAAATAAAAGAAAACGCGATGAGTCAATGGTCTTTGAAGAAGAGTTATTTCATATAGCAATATCTCTAAGATAGTCAAATGCCTTCTTTGCTGCTTCTATTGGATTTGATTGATACGGATAAAGTTCTACTGTAATGAAACCCCCATATCCAATTTCGTTTATGGCATTAAAAACTGATTCAAAGTCGATTGCACCATGGCCTGGTATAAGATGGTTGTGTATTCGGCTTTCAGCAATGTCAGCAAGATGAAAGTGTTCAGCATAGTCTGATAATTCGTAAACTAGTTTAGTTGGATCCTCACCAACACAAAAAAAATGACCAATATCGAAGTTAAGCTTTACATACTCAGAATTTACTTTATTCATTAAATTTTTGAATTGCGTCGAGTTTTCCAGAAATAAAGAAGGTTCTGGTTCTACTAGTATTTTCACGTCTTCCTTCTCGGCTGTTTTTGAGGCCCTCAATAAGCCTTCAATAAACAATTTTTCTAACTGAGGAATATTTTTTCTGTCAACGTTTACCATTGGTCCCCCTGGAAGCGTAGAAATATTTTTAACACCAATCTTTTTGGCAAGATGTAAACAATCAATGGTGTGCTTTATTCTTAATTCCCTTAATTTTTCACTCTCCTCTATCCAGGAAGGATGGTAAACATCACCAATTGCATAAAGAGTAAACGCGTTAAGATTGGAAACTCGAAGTGAATAAGAGGAGAGGAGATCCCTAATTGATCGAATTCGTTCTTCTCCGAAATCAGGAGGGTATGCATGTGGTGTGTCGCATAGTAATTCCACACCCTCATATCCAATTGAAGCAATTGCCTTTATCGATTATTCCAGGGAATATTTCTTAAATGCATTGGAACTAAAAGCAAGCTTCATTT
>JAHEZK010000053.1:0-5166 GCA_023251115.1 Nitrosomicrobium frigidum (SeqCode)
ATATAAATTGTAAAAAAGAAAAATTTCGTTTACAGCTAGAACAAGTTGGGCTACTGGATAATGATATTAACTTCAGAAATATTAAGCGTTTAATTTCTGGTGGAGTAGATGGCGCTTATGCTGTAGATCGTCTCTTGGGCACTGATTTGCTATTCGCAGCTGCAGTTGGAGTCGAGGGCATAAATGAATTAGAAAACGGAAAAATGATACCAGCCAATCATGATGTGTATGTTAACCCAGAAAAACATAATCCTGAAAATATGATTGCAGCAAGAGCTATTATGGTGGAGATGGAAATCAAATTAGCAGCCAATGCACAATATGATATAGTATATCTCGACGGTTCGCTTACGACGGCATTAATCCATATGTATAAGGCTATTAATTTTATAGAAAATCTTAATACAAAATCTTCCGATAGAATCAAGGAAGAATTCAAAGAATATTTAGTTTCGTACAAGAAAATATTGGATGTTGAGGACCATGAAAAATTTTATCTCGGTATACCAAAATATACATCAAGGAATGATATCGGTAAGAACCTTCACTGGCCTGAAAATTATGACGATAGAGCAATCTTGACTTTAATCTTGGATCCTGGAGAATTTACGCGTCCTAAATTATTTACAAGCGAAGAAGGATGGCATGTAAGATTACCTTATGAGGACGAAGAACTTGATACGCTTATGCAACAAGTAGTTTCAGGAATAAAAAATTTATGCGTAGTTTATTACAAACCTCATGCTTGGTGTCCTGCCCTAAGGATTGAAATGCCAGCAGCTATTGCCCGAGATGAAACTAAACTAAATACCATATTATACAATGTAAAGAGTCAATGCCAGACACCGTCTATTATGGAACCTTTTCCGCTATATATGGCTGATAGAATAGCTAAACACATGGCTCCGGCCATTCCAGCCTATAAACAAATCATAATGAAACAAATGACCCAGATAAGTGAGAATGATGAAAAAGATATTTTTTTTCTAATGCATTCATACAGAACTGATGGTGGTTCATAAGTTTGGAAATAAGTTTGGAGAATACTATAGATAAAAAGATTAATAATTTATTAAAAAATAGTTCTATATTAGGAACAATTGGATCTCCATCTTCTACGATTGAACTTGCCTTAGATATTTTGGAATCCTCCGTCACAAGACAACTTGTGGGAGAATTGGCTATTTTCAAATATTTACAAGACTCTAAAAATCACTACGCAATTGGTCAAATAATAGAGATTGCACTAAGGAACTTTTTATTGGAAGACCCTACCATAAAATCTGTAGCAAGAAAAAGAGGATCGGTAAATCCTATTAGTGGTATACAAGATGTTCATGTAGGAAAGTTACTTTGTAGCGCTATTTTCACCAGTTCAGAGGATCTTGTTGAACCAAGCATACTGGGAACAGTACCACCAACAGGAACGTATGTATATCAAGTTAACGATGATATATTGAGTACAATATTAGAAAAGCAAAAGAGTAGTTTGTTTTATTTGGGGAATAGTTATGGATCCAAGACTAAATTACCTATGTGGTTCAAGCATTTTGATTATGGGGAAAACGGGGCTGGAGAAGCCTACCACTTGGGGATATTTGGAATAACTGGATCTGGAAAATCGACATTGGCGAAAATGATTCTTACAGCATATTCTAAATTTCGACAGATGGGATTATTGGTCCTGGATCCCGTAGGAGAGTTTTCAAAAAGTTTTGCAATTGATCATGCAAATGATTATGACAATATTTCAAACGGAAATCATAACTACGGTTCTAGCTTCGATATGAAAAAAATAATGAATTCTCTGAATAAAGAGATTCTTTCAATTAATGTTAGAAATCTAGTTTTAGATAGATGGACATTATTTGAAGAAATTTTATTGGAATCGCAAATCTTTCATCAATTAACAATAAAGGGCCTAAATAAGAGATATGCTGTAGATGCACTGATACCTAAACTTAGAAATAAAACTTCATTGAATAAGCTGATAAAAAGAGAATCATTTGACCTGTTCATAAATGAACTACGCAAAGAAGAAGTTCAAATCCTTATATTTTCGACTCCAGAACCAAGAAAAAGACTTAATAATCTTGTTTCTAACTTGGATCCAAAAAATCTGGAAACCCTGTATTCTCAATTCTGGATTCCGATTTGTAGTTTGTTTGAAGATAGGCAGGATGCAATAACTATTGATGATCTTTTAGAAAAGTTTTCCTGGAAATTAAAACCACTCATCGTAATAGATCTTTCAGAACAAACAGCCCACAAAATGCAATTAAGATACTGGAATGAAACTATCCAATCACTTATACTGAAGCGATTGCTAACTGGGTTGGTTAACCTTGGTGAAAAGACCTGGCAAAAGAATACGTCATTAAATACGCTCGTGGTTCTTGACGAAGCCCACAGATTCGCCAGGAAAGACGAATTCACAGATGCAAATCTTGAACAATTGAGGCTAACTTTGCTTGATGCAGTGAGGACCACTAGAAAATATGGATTAGGATGGCTTTTTATAAGCACATCACTATCTAGTATACATAGGGATATATTACAACAGTTAAGAATCATGTTCTTTGGATTTGGACTTTCATTGGGTAACGATTTAGTTACACTAAGAGAACTAGTTTCGGATGAAAAAGCTATTGATCTGTATAGGACATTTACTGATCCGGCAAGTTCTTTCAGTACAAAGACCAAAAAATATTCATTCATGACTCAAGGACCAGTTTCACCTTTATCTTTTTCGGGTTCTCCATTTTTCTTCAATGCGTTTAGTCCTGTTGTATTCATGAAGGAAAATGCACTGGATACAAGGGCATGAGATATGACTTTATAAAAGGCTATAAATAATAATGATCAGACAATAAATATTTCAATTTGTTCCCCTAGAAAGACATTCATACAACTTCATTAGGCATTTTGACATTTGGAGATATTTCAATAAAGACTCGACGTTGACGTTAGAACGTATTTAAAGTATTAAGGAAATAGTACATTCAGATGCAAAAAATCAGTTCATGCTTGTGGTTTGACAACAACGCCGAAGAAGCGGTGCAATTCTACGTCTCAATCTTTAAAAATTCCAAGATCGGTAACGTTACTCACTATGGCAAGGAAGGATATGAGATTCATAAAAAGAAAGAGGGCACTGTAATGACAATTGACTTTGAAATCGAGGGTCAAAAATTTTTGGCTTTGAATGGAGGACCAATCTTTAGATTTAACGAAGCGATCTCGTTTCAAATCTATTGCGAAAATCAAGATGAAGTTGATTATTATTGGGGTAAACTTACGGAAGGGGGCGATAAAAATGCACAGGTCTGCGGTTGGCTCAAAGACAAATTTGGAGTTTCATGGCAAGTTGTGCCTAATGTTTTGGTAAAAATGCTACAAGACAAAGATTCTAAAAAAACTGAGAATGTTATGAGGGTCATGCTACAAATGCAAAAACTTGACATAAATGCTTTGACTAAAGCCTATGAACAATCCTAATAGATCGAAAAATGGAATTGTTTTGAGATGAAGTCGAACAATTGATTACTTTAATGACTTTAATACCATGATTTGCTTTATTGCAAATAATAAATGAACCTCCAAGAAATTGAGAGTGCAAAAATAACCATTCTCGTTGACAATATTACTGATAGGTTGCTCCCTAGCTCGTCCATAGTGAAAAGACCTCCTATGATTAGTAATCAAACAATAAGCAAATCTCCAATTGCTGAACATGGGTTTTCGGCTTTACTAGAAATATCTTATGTACACGAGAACGCGACTAAAACTAACAAATTTCTATTTGATACCGGGGTTAGTAAAGATGGAATAGTTAACAATTCCGATGTTTTAGGTATTAATTTAGAAGATATCGAGACAATCATTTTAAGTCATGGACATTTTGACCACATATCCGGACTAATTAGTACTCTCCGAAGGTTAAAAAAATCAGTAGAAATCATAGCGCACCCAGAAGCCTTTTTGCGACGCTGGCTAGTATACCCAAATGGTAACAAAGCAAGAATGGATTTCTTAAATGAAGAGGAAATAAATCAGGCCGGGGGAATAATAAGAAAAGTAGACAAAATAAGTTTCCTTCCTAGGAATGCGAATATGCACAGCCAAAAGAAAACAAATCACGCAAATAATAGAGTAATGATTACCGGAGAAATACCACGAGTTACTAAATTTGAGAAAGGATTTCCACTACAATATAAAGAACAGGACAATGAAATTGACCTGGTACCTGATCCTTTGGTAAGTGACGACCAGGCACTGATAATGAATGTAAGAAACAAGGGACTAATAATTCTAACAGGCTGTGGACATGCTGGAATAATAAACACCATTAAATTTGCGAAAAAAGTTACAGGTATTGAAAAGATATACTGCGTTATAGGGGGATTTCATTTATCAGGACAAGATTATGAAGATTCAATTCCATTGACAATGGCTGAACTCACAAGTGTAGATCCTCAACATATTGTCCCATGTCATTGTACCGGCTGGAAGGCAACCAACAAAATTATTGACACGATGCCAGAAAAATTCATTCAGTCTAGTGTGGGTTCCACCTTTTACTTTGAAGCTTAAATCCTGTGGTTATGGTAGACATGTTGAGGCAATAAAAACCAATTATTACCTAGCTACCTCAGCAGAAATACGAAGGACAGTTTTATCAATCTCATTCACTTTAAATCTACTAGAAAAGTTTTATATAAGATGATATCTAATATAATAAAATGTTTAACTTTGCACAATGTGAATTATGTGAAAAGAAAACGAGCTCGATAAAGTATTGGTTCGGAAGTATGATCTGTCCAAAGTGTTATGATTTACAGAGATCAAATCCCCAAACAATTTTAGTGAGCAACCTTCAAGATTGACTATGTAGGAATAAGAATTCCTGCATCTGCAAACATTTACCTTAATATGAGTATTTGAGTCCATCTAGGGCCATAGAACAGATCCACAGAACAACAATAACACGTCATTACAAATGAATAGTCGACATGCAGGAACCAAATTGGTATAACGCTTAATAGTTATTTTTCTCTATTTTCGTTATATGGTAGATTTCAAAAATACAAAAGCTTTTTCTAGTTTTTCAGTTAACGATTTAGAAAAAGCCAAAAGGTTTTACAATCAAATTCTGGGACTTGAAGT
>JAHEZK010000053.1:5266-8695 GCA_023251115.1 Nitrosomicrobium frigidum (SeqCode)
ATCGGGTAGCCGCTTCCAGGTACAGCAATAATCCATAATATAATTAAGATTATTGTGCCACCTATACCAATATAATACCACGGCATTATCCATCTTTTAATGGTGGGCATAATCCAGAAGATCTGTGCCAACCCAGACACAAGAAAAAATATTATTACATCAGGAGTCATTAACTTGAAAAACATTGGAATGAGAGCAACGTGTAATATACCTGCAATAAAAGTTGATGCGACAGCAGCATAAACCAAAACATTATTTCCCATGTTCATAAATATCATGAAACCTGATCATTACTATATATGTATACTACGGATGGATCGGTATTGACTATTCTAAATACTGGAAGATCAAAAGTGAAGGATTAAGTGAAGAATTCAATCATCTTCACTAATCTTCATCGTCATTTGCTTTATTAGATCCTCCACCTACGTTAATATCTACGAATTCAGGTCTATTTAACGGAGAGTTTTTACCATCAATGCAATGAATCTTAAAATCTTTTACACTTACTGTACATACAGTGTACGGATCGCCATCGTCTACCATCAAATCGGGAAATTTCATTGTGTAACTTACCTTGTCTTCTACCTGGCTTTCGGGATTTTCGGGATTAAAGAGCTTTATCTTCGTTTGATCCTTTACATTAACAATTGTCGTGATGTCTTTTGTCGAATTTGTAATGCCGTATAAGGTAACAATCACCTTAAATACAATCCTTTCCAACTCCTGTTTCTGCTCTCGTTTTGGGCAAAAAATTGGCATTTACCAATACGATTGCGAATATGAAACCCATAACAATCATTGACTTCATAAAATACTTTTTTTCCATAAGAGAACTATGTCAACAACATTCATAAATATTTTTAAATAGATTTCCTTGCATTAATGCCCAAAAAAAATGTATCAAAAATAGTATCATTTTTTTGCCAGACATATAATATCAACATCATATTTACATCATCTTTTTATACTTGGCGTCTCTAAACTAAGGAAATGGTTAATGACAATACGACCTTGCCATTTGAGGTATCATACGCAGAAATGCCTGGAAAAGAATCGCGAACCATGAAGAGACTTGCTGTACTAGTAAAAGCCGAAAATGTTAGCGATATTATTTCATCACTGAAGGAATTGAATCTCGAAGCAACAATATATGATGTAAAAGGAGTAACCAAAGATAAGGAAAGAGTCGCTTCTGGAAGAGGAAGTGGAACTATTGAACTTACTTACAATTCTAGGAAAGTAATTGCTACTGTCGTAAATTCTTCTGACGTAGACGAGGTGGTAGGCAGAATGAAAAAAAATTTAGGGGCAAATAAAGCAGTTGTCATGATAACGTCCGTGGATGATCTTGTGTTGATCTGAAAAGTACCTACAATGTAATTGACAGAATCTTTGTTAGTCCTCTACTGTTCGCTATTCAATGCATTCTCAAATTCGACATGCACTTAGAACATTTGAAAAAGAAGCTGAATTCAAATTAAACAAGAGCCATTAAAATTCGCTGAAATTATTAGGAAAGGTGTATCTGCAAGGTTATATCTAGGCGACTGTGTTAGTGGAATCAAAAATCATCTGTTGGATAAAACAATTGATGTAATTGTTACCTCTCCGCCTTATAACATTGGAATAAAGTATAATCGCTATAAAGATGACTTACCCAGACTAGAATACCTGAAATTCCTGAGCAGTGTTGGTGCTGAAATCAAAAGAGTACTTTCTGACGACGGTTCGTTTTTTATAAACATTGGAAGCAAACCTTCAGATCCTTGGATCCCTTTCGATGCCGCGAACGTCTTCAGGAAGTATTTTACATTACAAAATCTCATCGTTTGGGTAAAATCTATTGCCATACCAAAAACTGATGTAGGAAGCTACCCATCCATAATATCAGACATTGCCGTTGGACATTTCAAGCCAATTGTTAGTGATAGATTTCTAAATGATTGTTCTGAGTTCATCTTTCATTTTACTAAGAAGGGTAATGTTAAATTGGACAAACTTGCTATCGGAGTACCTTATCAAGACAAAACAAATATCGGTCGCTGGAATAGAGCCACTCGTGATCTACGAGACCGTGGTAATACTTGGTTCATTCCTTATGAAACTATTTGGGATAAAGAACAAAGACCACATCCATCTACTTTTCCGACTAAACTTCCTGAAATGTGTATCAAATTGCATGGTATCAGTAAGTGTAGAGTAGTAATGGATCCATTTGTCGGGATAGGTTCAACTGCATTAGCATCACTAAGATTAGGGGTTTCATTCATTGGATTTGATATAGACAAGAGCTATTTGGAAATTTGTAAAGAAAGGGTACGAGGTATTTGAGATGATTAAATTGTTTTTTTAACCGTAATGAAGTATTAGACTTAAAAAATTATATAGATGTTATTATGCACTCTGTAAAGTATACATAAAATGATTACTGTTATTTTGCTTGCCTCAATTACAATTGCTATAGTGAGTGTCATCCATACAATTTCACCTCAAGCTTCGAGTGCTGTATATGCACAAGGTAGCAATAAAAATATCAATTCCCCTCTCTATGATTTGGCAAGTAATGGTACTTTAGCAAATATTTTATCTAATAATTTAGTCAATTATCTTAATGAATCAGCTTCAATAATAGAATTAACTAGTATGATACCAGATGTTAGAAACGCACAGTTCGCAAATAAAATTAATAGTAGTTTACATGGAATAGCTAATAATGATGATGTTAAAAAAAGACAACTAGCAGATAACATTTTGCAGCACAGTGATACATTAGAGGCAATTACATTCCTGATGCCTAATGGAGATATGTATATGGAAGAGCCCTACAGTCGTCAATTAGATCTCAGTAGAAATAATTTTGCGTTCAGAGACTATTATCAAGGAGCTATCGAGACGAAGCAAGCATTTCTGGGAGACGCAATAATATCATCGTCCACCGGAGAGACAGTCGCACTTATTTCAGTTCCAATCTATTCACAAAAAAACCAATCCTTGTTAGGTATATGGAGTGGAGTATTGAATCTTAATAAATTTCATAACAAGCTTCAATCTTGGAGTCTCCCAGACGATATAAGAGTAATATATATTGATGGTAACGGACAAAAAATCGGTGATTCAAATTCACTTTTGTCAAACAAATCTGAATCATTTGTAGAGTTGAATAGCTTCAAAAATGGAAAATCTGGAAAAGCTGGAAATGGCTCAGAAACAATTAATGGTACGAAATTTTTAGTATCATATGCTCCAGTAAGCATACTTTCAAAAACATGGGTAGTAATGGTAATGACGAATCTAGGTTAGCTTTTTACTGACTTTTATAGATGTTTAAATCATAATTATGGAAAAAGGGCAATGAGAAATTACTTTTCTGTTATTTCTATTAGAATTGAATCAATGTCTGTCCTGTTCAATCCAACACCCGTTTTT
>JAHEZK010000018.1:0-5792 GCA_023251115.1 Nitrosomicrobium frigidum (SeqCode)
TCCTTGGTTAGAAATTTCTTAATTTGTTCTGCAATCCTTGCTAATTTATTTAGTTGAGTCATTTCAGTAATGACATTTAGTTAGCTTGGTTGGCCAGCTTAACTATTTTGTTACCTTCACCTAAAATTGATGAACGTTTCAATATTTGAAAACGATCTGCAATATTGGTTTACATATGGTTTGCAGAATTATTCTTATCGTCATAATTCTTGAATTTTGGATGAATGCAAATATGTCAACTGCGGTCACCGGGATTTGAATTCCCGCTCCAGCTAAGTAGAGTCCCGGGTTACGGGCTTTCTTCTCCAATTTATTTTGGAGTGGAAGGCCAGTGTCCTAACCACACTAGACGATGACCGCATATCTTTTATGCGATGATAATCTGGATATTAAATCTTGTGAACATTGTTATTTTTTACTTTCTGGAAAGATATAATTTAAGAGCATATCCACCATCCTGTTTTTTCCTTTTTCTTTGATATTTGTAAATCTCTTGTCCGTCTTTTCCCTCTTGGCATCTTCCTGTATACTTTCTGACGGTCTTTTATCAAATGCTCCTTCAAACTGTATTTTGTAACCTTTGTAATTTGCGGTGGCCACGTCAAAAATGTCCTTTTGTTGATACGAACTAATGAAATAGATTACAGGGGGATTGGATCTCTTCTTTACATCGTCCATAACTTTAGAAAAAAGATGCGCTACGCTATCGCAAGAACTGTCAATTACCAGCTTTGATTCCTCAATACCTTTGCTGACAAGAATATTCTTAACCAAATTCCCTACTTTAGTGTCAGCAACAACCCTGATGAAAGTATCAGATTTATCAGGTTTGGATTTCATAACTCGTTCAAAAATTTTATTGCACACAGATATTCTATCCACAACATGTTCCGGCAGCTGTTCATTTGATTCTAATTTCACAAAATTGCAATAAATAATTATAATATTTCCAGATACGAATCTATTTTCAGACATAGTACTTTAGATTACCACCATAGAAATAAATTTTTTACCAATCAACTTTCTTTGGAGAATTAAGCTGTCTTTCCAATTCATCTAATCTCTGTAATGCATCTTGATTTTGTCTTTCTTCAGAATAAGACGCATCGTTTCTTATTTTGTTCATGAGTTCTGCTACCTCCTGGACTGTTACTCCATGTTTTATATCATACTCTATTTGCTTTGAACAGCTGGAAATTGTACTATATTTTTTGAAATTGCGCTTTTCAAAGGATGATGCATCAGGGGAAATTCCCTTCATGTAACGGAGAATTACTTTTTCAACATGTTCAAGATGCCAATCTCTCATTGCAAAATTGTTGGGCTTCATGGCATGTACTCAGAAATATGTGCTCTATGGATATTTAATCTATTATATATGACAATTTTGGGACTCAAAAAAGAGACTTTCGCAGACAACCGTAATTTCCTCGAAAAAAGGTTATTCACAAATAGTCTGATAATCTAATTTTTTCAACTCTAGGTATTTTCGCGATTTCAAATCTGTCTTTTGACTTCAATAGCGTTGCAGTTGCATCTATTCCCATTTTTGTAGTTAGAAGATTATTCTGATCGCTTGAAGGATCTAAACTTGATCCCTTTGAATTTGGGATTGCTATGAGATCCTTATCTGCCTGACACCTTGTCGAAATTGCATACTCCACCTCAGTTGGGTTTGTGGGATCTATATCATCATCAACTACGATAGCAATTTTTAATGACGGATGTCCAGCGAAAGCGGCAATGATTGCATTTTTTGGTTCTCCTTCCAATCTTTTTCTTATTTGAATTACAGCAACGAGCCAATTGCTACCTCCATCTGTCAAATGAACTTTCCTAGTTCCTGATACGACATCCTTCACACTATGAAAAAGTTTAGATTCTATTGGCAGGCCCATTAATAATCTATGTTCTCCATAGCCGGGCAAGATGTCATGGTAAATAGGATCACTTGTTAAGTAAATTTTATCTAATTCAAATACTGGTTGTTTCCTTTTAATATCGTAAGTTCTTAACATCTCCACCATTTGTTCCTCTGCTGTTTCGTTCGCAAGAATCCTTCCTTCCAAAAGGATCTCAGAATTTGTCGGAACATGGAGTCCTGTACCAGGAGACTTTGTCAGTGACAATTTATTTCTCATTAGCGAATTTGCTATGTTCAGTTCATTCTCCCCATAAGGTGCCTGGTAAGCTGCAGCAACCGACACTGCTGGGTGGGTACCAATTATTATTGAAACAGGTAAGTCCTCATTATGGTCCTTTGCACTGGTAAAACATTTATGGAGATGTCTCCCTTCTACCATTCTTATGGCCATTCTCTTTTTATCCAACCTCAACAGCCGATGAGTTGAAAGATTCTGATTACCTGTTTCTTTATCTTTTGCTATGACTAAAGATGAAGTTATGAAAGCTCCAGAGTCCTTTTCAAAGTGTGTTACTATTGGCAGGTCAAACAAGTTTTTAGAGATTTTACCCCAAATCTTGTTACCAGTTAAATTTCTTATTTCAGACTTGTTTCTTATAGCTTCATTAATTCTTTCCTGAATTAGGTTTTCATTCTTTGAATTTACTGACAGCGCAATTCTGTATCTTGTACCCAAGACGTTTGCAGCCACTTTAATCTTGCTATCTTTTACAGATTCAAAAACTATCGCCTTGCCCTTATCTAACTTGCTTACAATTCCTGCGAGTTCAAATTTTGGATCTACTGCTTTTGTTATTCTTATTAATTGATCATTTTTCTCTAATTCGTTTAAGAAATCGGTAAAGCCCCGTATTTTGTCGAATTCAAACTTTTTCATAGTTAATCATTTGTTTTTGTTTCTAACAATTTTAATACTTCATTCATTAACTCTTGCATTTCGCTCAATGTCAATGGATTCTTGTTGTTCAAGTTTGTTATTGTGATTCCATTCGTCATTAATGAAAGTTTTTCAGAAAGAGTCTTCATAAAGATGGGATCCTTTATGTTTGGTATTACTCTGGCACTTTGGGTTCTATTGTTAGAGGCCACAGAAACATGAATGCCGCCAATTTTGCACAAATCTTCAGAAAAGGAAACAAAACAACCGTTATTAAATTCGACGAATTTTAGAAAAAAAACGCGATTTGATTTTAAGATTATTTTCTTCTCGACAAAGTTTCCTTGATGAGGTTCGCTCATTGTAAACAATTAATATTCTAGTAATTCAAGATATCTAAATCATTTGATCTCTCATTAGTTCATAGTATTGCATTCTCATCGATTGAAATCCTCTGGATAAACTTACTTGATATTTCTACACAACGCGTCGCATCATTTTATTAGACGGCATGAGCGATATAACGTTAGTACATACGACCAGGTCGCATGGCTATAGATTTGGCAGAGCCGACGTCCCTATTTCTGCGGCAATTTGGCAGAATATTACGTGATGTGCCAAATTCATTAACAATTTCTATCCTAACCGTTCTGTTTAGATTCTTGACTTCTTGTGCAATATGATTGCATTTAATCGAATCCCCATTCCCAATCTTGAGAACCTTTTTACTGGATTTTATACAAGAAAGAATATTTATAATGAATTTTATCGCATCCTTCAAAGAGCTTTGGACAGTACTGTATAATTCTGTGTCTAAATATAGCACATAGATTCCAATCCTATTTCCAGGATCTACTCCCACAACTAAAATGTCCTCAAAATAGTTACCATTCAAATTTTTTAATAACATTGCCTTAAAAAGAGGTGGAAATGTGTCAAGCTGAAAATCATATATTAGATTCTGTCTTGTAAATAACGATGCTTCATTCTTGGTAGTTATGATTATTTTTGCATTTGTCCTGGATGCCTCTTCTGGTGAGAGCGAAGAAAAACTGATATTCATGGCTTTAAGCATGCTGACGATTTTATAATATGGCCGACCTTCTACGGTAGCTACTACAATCTGATTAGAGTCTTGTTTTGTCTCTAAGGGCCTTCCATTCAAAATACCTTGAGTTTTAATTATTATTAAATTTTTTGAGTACTGAGTTCAAAAAATCCTGTTGCTAGATTGCGTCGTCTTTGTTTAACACAGAGTCTACTACTAACTTTACAGATTTATCAAATGAAAGTTTCGTATTTTCTTTTAGTTTTGTCAAATTAATTTCTGCATCTTCCAAAATTTTCTGAGATTTCTCCTCTGCCTCATTTTTGGCCGTTGCTATAATTTTTTCTGATTCAGTCCTTGCAACCTCTATAACCTTTTCTCTGAGTTGTGAAATCTCTTTGTCAGAATTGGTCAAGATTCTCTTTTTCATATCTTGAACTTTCATTGACAAACTATCAATATCCTTTTCCAGCTCAGACAGTGCTGTAATAATTTTTTCTACAGCGGCCATATACACTATCAGAAATTCCGGCAACCATATATTAACTCTGCATTAACTAGCGACAATTGCTTTTCCTCGCTGATTCATGTTGTAAGATTAAGTATTGCCTGTGCAATATCCCCTTTAGTATCAGTCAGGGCAAGTATCGCCTTCTCCCTTGAACTTGAAGCTTGCTGCATTACAAGGATGATGTCTTCCTCACTAAAGGTTGGAACTTCTCTTTCTTTTTCTTCAATATCTCCAGCAATAATTTGAAAGATCGTGCTTTCTTTGCCCTTCATCTCAATTACTTGTGGCTTAATTAAGAAAATCTCCTTCGAATCAGTTCTTATAACAACTTCTTCAATATTTGTCATTTCTTGCATATTGAGGCCCATCTTGTCCAACATCCGCCTCATATCGCGATTTCCGCGCATCATGGATTTTGTTGCTCACCTCTACTTTTTATTCCTTCTCTAATTTTTACTGCCACGTCTCCAATTCTGCCATCTAATTGTGATTGACTAACAACCGATTTTCCTATCGCAAGTACTGTGTTGCTCTTATCTATAACTACTACTTCTGATCCAATCTTGATATTGTTTCCGTACCATTGCACATGTTTGCAGAATAGAGACCTGCCCTCACTTACAAAAGGAAGGGCGTCCTCAATTGGAAGGATACAATTCTCTTTGAATGTGCTGTAGTTCAAAAAGACAGAAGCACCAAAGATAGTAAGTGCTATTCCTCCGTCTGATCTTAAAGTACCTATAAGTTTGTCTTTAATTCCGAAACTCTTGATCCTTCCAGTTTTTTTAGAGTATGTGAATTCAACGTCCTTTGGTAAGACACTTGAAACGCCCTTACCAAAGAGTGCATCTATATGAAAAGAAATTTTTTCTGTCGAATTCATGAATTGGTTACTGTATTTTGTTTCTGTATTTAAAACATAGCTGGGATTGTCCAAGATTTCATAACCTCGAAATTCTATAAAAAGTGAATCTCCTTTGTTTTTGATAAATCATTGCTCTGATATCCTGCACTATAACTTTGGGCCTACTGATTGTAATGTGAAGATTCATCCAATAAATTAGAAAAAAATAAACAAGATGTTCAAACAACAGTACCTATCTATGGCTTCTTGTGAAATATGTGGAATTCAGATACTCGAAAAGGCTGAGAGAGTTTATGTTGAAGGCAACTTGCTGACAGTGTGCAAATCGTGTTCAAAAAGGGGCAGACCATCAAGTAACCAACAATATATTCAAAAAATAGGTTATCCCAGGCCAAAGAAAATAGTAAAGTCTGAAAAAATCACATTTGATGATACTAGGATTTTGGTTAGCAATCTTTCTGAAGTCATTCGAAAATCCAGAATGACAAGGGGGCTTACGCATGAACAGTTAGGACTTTCACTAAATGAAAGAGCATCATTGTTACGGAAAATAGAAAGTGGCTCAAT
>JAHEZK010000018.1:5892-26199 GCA_023251115.1 Nitrosomicrobium frigidum (SeqCode)
TTAGCAATCTTTCTGAAGTCATTCGAAAATCCAGAATGACAAGGGGGCTTACGCATGAACAGTTAGGACTTTCACTAAATGAAAGAGCATCATTGTTACGGAAAATAGAAAGTGGCTCAATAAAGCCTGATGATGAACTAGCCAAAAAACTAGAAAGGTTTTTTCGGATACCTTTGTATACTGAGGTAGACACCAGTGATTAAATCTGCGTTACTTATTACTTATCCAATTAAACACATTGCAGATGAAGCCAAGTCATTGGCAGAATCTGCGGGTTATTCAGTAATACGTACTGTAACTCAGAAGCATTTAACAAGATCAAAATTTGGTATCGGTAAGGGAAAGGCAGATGATGTTAGTCAACTCGCCAAGTCATTGGATATTGAGTTTGTAGTATTCGATGAAGTTTTGAAACCAACACAACAGTATAATCTGGCGAAACTCTGTGAGACTGACATTATTGATAGAGAGAAACTAATACTTGAAATCTTTAGATTGAGATCAAATACAGAAGAATCCAGGATACAAATCAAACTTGCCGAATTACATTATGAAGCAATAAGAATCAAAGAGAAGGTGAGACTCTCAAAGCGCGGAGAACAACCAGGCTTTTTTGGATTGGGAAAATATGATGCAGATGTTCATTTATTGGATATAAAGAGAAGAATATCCATCCTAAGAAAAAAACTCCTGCGAGAAGAAAAAAGAAAGCTTTTACAGAGAACCAGCAGGGCAAGATCTGGTTTTCCAACTGCATCAATAATAGGATATACCTCAGTTGGCAAAACAACTCTGTTTAATCTTTTGACAGGAGAATCAAAATTGGTGGGAATTGAATTGTTTACAACTCTTTCAACATCTAGCAGGGTCGTGAATATCGACGGGAATAAAATAATGTTTTCGGATACGGTGGGATTCATAAGTAAACTTCCTGCGTACATGATAGACGCCTTTAAATCAACTCTTCAAGAATTAATCTTTTCAAATGTCATCCTGCTAATATTAGACATCAGTCAGAGTTATGAAATGATTAAGAAACAGCTCTCTAGTAGTTTTACTGTCTTGATCCACTTGGGAGTATCAATGGGAAAAATAATCTATGTACTCAATAAGATGGACCTGGTAAATCCTGAAGAGGCTATGGAAAAGTGCAAGCAGCTGGGAATATTAAATGAAGGTAACAACAATTTTGTAATGATATCCTCAAAGACTGGCTTAAACATTAATGTTCTCCTGAATACTATCTGCTCCAAGATCTTTGTGGATACAATGAAGGCGGACAATAATTAATGTCCATTGCAGTCCTACGATTGGGCCACAGGCTTGTAAGGGATGATCGCACCACTACTCATGTTGCCTTGGTGTCAAGAGCTTTTGGTTGTAAGAAGATTTTCATGAGTGACGTGGATGATTCCATACTTGAGACCATGAAAAAAGTTTGTGCTGATTGGGGTGGTTCCAAAGAATTTGATATTGAAATTATTCAGAATTGGAAATCGGTCATAAATTCATGGAAAAAGAATAAGGGAATTGTTGTACATTTAACAATGTATGGCGTAAACATAGAAAACTTATCGCTTGATTTTGGATACAATAAAAATATACTGGTTGTCATTGGAGCAAGCAAAGTTCCGAAGGAAGTTTACTCCTTGGCCGACATGAATATTGCTGTTGGAAATCAGCCGCATTCAGAAATCGCAGCACTAGCAATTTTTTTGGATAGATTCTTTCAAGGAAAGGAGTTGATCTCTACATTTCAGAACGCAAAAATGTCGATTATTCCATCTTCCCATGGCAAAACAGTTAAAATAAGAAAGCCAAAAAACTGAAGTTAAGTCCTGTCCATTTTACTTCAATTACACAAATGAAGGTCAATGGACTGAATATTTGTGCGGGGGTTGCCAAGCTTGGTCAAAGGCGTGAGATCAAATCTGACACGACGCTCAGATGAACTGATCTTGCTGGGAAACCTCATCCCGTAGGGGTTCGTGGGTTCAAATCCCACCCCCCGCATTAAACCTCCAATAGCAGTATCCAATCCGCATCATCTTCTGCCATAACAATCAACGTTTTCTTGAATCAACACGATTTGAATAGGAATTCCTCGAATTAATTGAAATCTATCAAAACCATGACTAGCATCAAACCTTCATAAATTCGATCTAGGATGACTATACTCTTATTTTTCCCAACTTTATTGAGATGGCATAACTTGATTGAATTTTTATTTATTTTGAGTTACAGACAGAGATATATTTCCCCAACATTCAATTTGCTAATAGCGGGGTGGGGAAGCCAGATATCACAGGCTAAGTTATCCCGGCGGGCTCATAACCCGCAGAGCGGTTTCCATTAGAGTAAACCTTGATGGCCGTAAGTTCAAATCAACCCCCCGCTACGTTTTTTAGTATTCTCAAAATAGGGGGATAATCTGGTGAATCTTTCAAAAGGATTTTAACCATTCTGAGTTGAGAGGCTTGAAAATTTTTGGAAGATAAGGATAAGTCTTTTCCATTCCAAATCTATGTAATGGTTTTGTCAAGTGTCGATGGGCTTTTAGGCTTGGTAGATATGTACCACTTTGTAGATCTCGTGAGTTAGTAACAACTACTTTCGAATCACTTTTATCTCCACAAATCTTGCATTGAAATCCCTTATTTTTCCCCTCCGATTTCATTCTTTTTCTACACTTATTGCATAATGGATTGATATTGGTCACTTCATCGACAATATTTAAAATTGTAAGGTATTCAACGTTCAGTACGTTAGAGCCGTTGGAATTCCCCTTACTAACAGAAATACCAATGTCTATATGATCTCCTTCTATCAATTTCGAAGCAAGTTTTCCAAGACCTGTAGGTTCGTACACAGCAACCTGATATTTATTGTTATTAAAGTTTGATACCTCAAAAAAGACATGTCCTCCACGAATAATTGTTGGTCTTTTGGTAACAAAGCATCTTATATATCCTGAATTATGGGTTCTGAGTTTTTTTATGGATAAATCATTTTGAAGATGCATATTTGTACCCTGGTTTGTCCTAAAAACCATGTATCCTTCAAGTCTTTCAATGGGCAGAATATACTCTAGTGCTCTTATAACAGTAAAAGGATCTTCTCCTCTAATCCCACAAAAGACAGGGTCCGGACCGTGTGGAGTAACAAGTACTCTGTCATGGATACTATCATAGCTGTTAAAGGTAAATGGATGAGTGTCGGTGTTTATCTTCAATACCTTTGATCTGTCAATTTCTCTAGGGGATCCACAAAACTGTTCTTTCCTGTACGCAATTGCCTCGTACGTATGATCACACTCCAGCAAAGATCCAATTGACGCAACTGCACCGATGATCCCCAATCCCTCACCAAATTTGAAAGTTTGGATAGAAAGCTGTGAAGCCAAATTCTCAGTCTCTTTGATATCAATGACATCATACATTGCTCTGCTACTGAACTGCCTCAAAGCAAGTGGTATGTCCTCCCCCGCAAATATTGCTACTCCCGGATTGGCACCGTTGGACAAATCAGATTCTCTTCTCACTGTGTCCAGCAAATATTCTATTATCTGCTCAGGCTGATCCGATTTCACCCTCAGGCAAACTGCCCCGTTGCCCCTAGTTTTCCA
The DNA here is from genome assembly GCA_023251115.1 of Nitrosomicrobium frigidum (SeqCode). Lineage (GTDB taxonomy): Archaea > Thermoproteota > Nitrososphaeria > Nitrososphaerales > Nitrososphaeraceae > TA-21. The sequence goes on from JAHEZK010000018.1 coordinate 9,518, forward strand.
AGGTATATTTGGATTCAGTCTCACAAGCAGTGGGTAATCGATAAAAATAGAATCCATCTCATTTTTCAGTTTGCAAGTTATCTTATAGGCCAAATTTGTAGTACATCTTCCTCTTTGTGAATCAGTATCATCAAATCCAATATGAACAACTTTCATATCCTTAGAAGCTGGATCAAACATGTAATTGAGACATAAAGGTTCGTGCAAGCGATATTAATTTTGTTGCAATAACCCGGTTTCAGCTTATGCGTGCATAATCATCCAGAAAAAAAATCATCAATTAGTGCTCTCTAAAAGGTGAAATAAGATTATTAAAAACAAATAAAAAACTTGACATCGCACTTTGTTTTGTAACTCTTGGTAATTCAATCATGAAAACTATCTCTCTTATTGTTGGTTATAGTTTGTTTATTGTATTTTCATTATACTTTTCTCAATTTGAACTACCCGCATTATATCCAATGACATCTTATGCACTTGCATCAGACCAAAATCACGTAGGATACGACAAATTTGGTACCAGGGAAATTTATCCGACGAAAGAGGATGGTAGAGAGTGGTATGTAAATATGAAAAATCCCATGGACGATGAGAATTTTTCGATTACCTTTGGCCCAAATTTTACGAGACAAGAAGATGGTTCGTGGAGAATTTCCGCTCCAGTAGTTAGGATGAATGTAAAGACAATAGAAGGCGAAACAAATTGGAAGAATGTGGAAATGACAGGCTATGCAAAGATCAACTCCGTAATTCAAAATAGTAGCAACAAAGTAATAGAAAATGATCTTACCTGGTATGCCAGAGGAGGTAAACATAATCAAGAAATTCCGTGTGAAGCAACGGCCTATATGGGAGGACTTTATGACACTGGTAAAGTAGGCTGGAAAAAAGAACTATGGTTCGTCGGGGGATACACAGATGAAAGACTTGCTAACAAAGTTACTACACCTCTTATAGATAGGTGGATTGGATGGAAGGTAGTAATGTATAATATTAATAATAATTCTGAGGTAAAATTGGAATCATATCTTGATAATACAAATTCCAATTATTGGGTCAAGGTCACCGATCTTGTTGATGATGGTGGCTGGTACGCAAAAATGCCTGATTCAGATTTTTTTGGTGCTGAATGTTCCAAAGACAAGGACTTTATTATTACAAACTCGGGGTCAACGGCAACATTCAGATCGGATAATCTGATTTGGGATTTTAAAAATTTGAGTGTTAGGGAAATTGAGCCATTAAAATCGTCCTACCACTGAGAATCGTATATTATCAATTCTTTATTATCATAAGTAGCTTCATGATTATTATGTCAAAATGCGAGTAAGTGAAATCATTTACTATGATTTGGCAAATTGTTCTATTAGCTTGTCTATTTCATTTTTTATCTTGTGTTTTGCAAAAACACCAAATATCACTCCTATTTTTCCAAATTTAAGGTCTGCATCTATCTTTATTTCTGTACTTGAATCAGATTTTGCATTTAACTCTATTATCAAAACCGTTCCCCTTGTGTCCCCTTCAATAACTTCGCTTTTGAGCAATCTATTAGGTTCCAATATGTGCTTAACTTTCTGTTTTATTTCTTTTCCTGATATTGAAACGATCTCTTCCGTTAGAATGTGTTTGTCAGATTGTTCTGTAATTTTGAAGGCCTTATATTTGTCAGGAAATAATGTCGGTAGCTTGCCTACATCTTTAATTACGGAAAAAATTCTTTCCTGAGGTATATCAACACTTTTGGATGATGTTACTCTAACCATGAGTCATGTTATTATTGCAGATTTTTAAACAATATGTTTCTATATCTGCATTCAATAAACTAACAAGTGGATGAAAAAAATTCGATATGAAACACTTTTATCATGAGTTTGAAGTGGATTGTGATATAGATAGAGTGTGGAAATTTTATACCAACATAAGACACCTTGAAGTAATTAGTCCAAATGAGATAAAATTGAATTTGATACATTACTCTGATGAAATATTGAAAAAAGGTAGTGTGGCATGTTTTAGTGGAAAACTAATAATAAATGCAAGGTGGTGCTCAAGAATAATTTTTTTCGAAAAATATGAGTACGTGGATGAAATGGTTCGAAATGAAAATAGAGATCCACCTTTTAAAATTTGGAAGCATAGGCATACATTTAAGGAAATGAATTATCACAAGACAGGAGTAATCGATCAAATTCAGTTTGAGTTACCATATGGAATCCTGGGCAAAGTATTGGAATCTTTTGTTGTATTCAAAATAGGCAACATTTTCATACACAGGAAACTAATGACAATAGAGCATCTTGGAAGTTAATTACTACCTGATCTGAAATAATTCTCATTCTTGAGCCGATTCTTAATTAGAAAAAGCGAAATACATAATGCAGATAATGAAAGTCCTAGCATGGTACCAAAAATAAGATCATATGCGGATGACGATGGAAAATAGTGAAATTGATTATTATTTGAATCAATTAGAAAAAGGTGAGTTTGCATGAATAAGCCTGCAATTGTCGGACCTATTGAACTACCTATAATTCTTAGTAAGTTACTGATGCCAAGTGAGATTCCAATCTGTTTGAATGAACTTTGCATCATTACGATATTAGTACTACTCACGTTTGCCAAGGAAATCCCAATAGATATTATTACTAAATATACTGATATATAGAATTCATTTGGTCTAATAAAAAAAAGCAAGAAAAAACCTAATGACATTGCAATAGTTCCAATCACAAGGGGAGTTGTCTGCCCAATTTTAGTTATGATTACGCCTACCAAAGGACCCAGTATTAAAAGTACAAGTGCAAACGGCAGTTGGACTAGCGACATCTGAATCGCACTATTGTTAAACCCTACGGGATATGGACTTTGGGCCAATATGGGCAGTGTTTGAAAAATAGTAAACATTGACATTCCTACGATTAGTAAAATTATATTTGAAGCCAAAATCCTTCTGTCCAGGAATAATTGTGGAGTGATAAGTGGTGCCTTGGTTTTCCTTTCGAGCAGAAGAAAAGTAATAAAGCTTGCAACAAAAATAATAAAGAAGATTACGGCCGAATTAGGAATCCCAAATAGATTTAATTGTTTATCATTACTATCAAAACTGTCAGTTCTGAGGGATGTGATGAATAAAAGAAACGTAGTAATGGTAACTCCTAACAATATCGCACCTCTTAGATCAAATTTTTGCTGCGATCCCTCTTTCTTGCTATTGGAAATTTCATGTACGTCATTTGCTTTTGGGATAAATCTAAAAATTATGAAAATCAGGATTATGGCTATTGGGATAATTGAAAAAAATGTCAGTCTCCATCCAAAATATTGTACTATAGTTCCTCCAATCGCAAGTCCAAGTACAGCGCCACCAGCAAACATGGAGCTAATAATACCTTGACTTACTGCTAGTTTATTTCTCGGAAATTGTTCCCTGATTAGTCCGAAAGTCACAGGAAATACGGAAATTCCAATTCCTTGCAAAATTCTTGATATTAGTAACATGATAAAATTCGAAGAGAACGGAGAGATGATGAGCCCAACCGTATATATTGAAATGAGGATTATCATGATTTTTTTCTTTCCATACACGTCTGATAGTTTTCCACTCACAGGTGTCATAACTGCGCCTGCGACAAGATACGCACTTAGTATCCAAGATGAAGTATTATACGATAAATTGAATTCATGGATCAATTGAGGGAGGGCAGGAAGAAGCATAGTTTCTGTGTACATTGATATGGTAGCAATAGAACTGAGAATTGCTAGCGTTATCCAAATTGAATGACTGTTATTTTTTTTCCTAAACAAGGATTATCATTTTGTTTACTCTAATGTCCAAAGATCAATATAATTGATTTTGCATAATATAAGACATATTAAAGATGATGATGTAAATTTCAAATTAACCAATAGCTTCAATAATAAGGATTTTACTATATCATCGACCAATATTCTATTCAGAAGATAAATTTTCCATCTAAGTTTTAATACCTGTTGGGTAAAATAAAAATTAACATAGAGATTAATGTCTTCAATTGATGAAATAAAGAAAAAAATAAAGAGTAATCTGTATCAATTCATCAATTCTAATAATATAAAATTTTCCAACAATGTCATAGACGGATCCTCGCCCCCATCAGTATTTGTAGGTGAATTTGGATATCCAAATGTAAGAATCGGTCCAATGATTCCACCCTATCATGGAGATACCGCAATTTTAGACAGGCCTGAATTGTGGACAGGAAAGTCGTTGGAGGAAATAGTCAATTACCGAATCAATCTTCTAAAAGGAACAAAGATCCACAAAGTGAATGACCTATCGGGCCGCTATATTGAATATTTACAGGAAATGTCCCTGTCAAAAAAAGTAGTTGACAGTACTATGACTCTTGAAAAAATTCCAAAGTACTTGGGTGAAATGAGTTTAACCCTAAAGGAATCTGAAGAAATACCTACATTGTTTTCGGCCCCAGTCTTAGATTTCAAAATTGTTTCATCAACTTCCGACAGAAATATTGAAAAAAAATACTATGATGATGACATACACGCATCTGACGCGATAATTGACCTTTATTACAATAGTGTAGATATAAGTCAAATCTCAAAGGTTCTAAGCATGGGAATGCTTGGTAGGAAAAAAAATCGTAGATTGGTCCCTACGAAATGGAGCATTACGGCAGCTGATGATATCCTTTCCCAGTATTTGATTAATAAAATCAAGGATAATCCTCCGTTGGATAATTATTTTGTATTTGACTTTAGTCATCTAGATAATTATTACTCGTTGATTATGATTCCAGATGATGTTTGGAGTTTTGAAATGATTGAGTCATGGATTGATACTAACGGTAGGATACACATAGGTTCAGATTATGAATCTGGAAAAAGGATAGATCATTATCCCTCAATTGCAGGTGCATATTTTGCGGCAAGACTAGCTGTGGCTGAATATTTATTCAAGATTAGAAAAAAAGCATCAGTATTGATTTTGAGAGAAATACATCCTGAATATTTCGTATCACTTGGAGTCTGGCAGATTAGAGAAGGTATTAGAGAATGTCTCAGAAAAAAAGGCAGGATCTTTGAAACTTTTCATTCGGCCTTGTCGTATGGAATTTCCAAAACTTCGTTGTCGGAAAAGGAGTGGATAAAAAATTGTTCCACCATGAAAAATAACAAACAGACAAGGATGACCGATTACATAATCTGAGTGCAGTGAAACGTGATAATTGGCTAGAATTATTGCTCTCTAAAAATTGAAATTTAGTTCGCGATTGGCATGAGTGATGAATGTTGTGCAAGTATTTTCATTCAAGTGAGTGATGCAATGGTGGCTCACGGTAAGCACACTAGATACTTGGGGGTTTGTTCGCCAATTTTCTGATCCTTTTTCTTTACTATGTCGACGTCCATCAATTTTTGACATGTATGTTCGGCCATGATCTTCGCATCGTTTGCATTGTTTACTAGTATCTTGGCAATTTCTTCATTATTAGCAAACGGGTTCACAATATCAGGATATTTCAATACATCTTCTGTTATGATTTTACAGTTGAAGATCTTGTTACATTCTTCCTCATTAATGCCCTCCATTTTGCTTGGTTGTTCGATTGCATAAAGTCTTCCTGCAAAAACATGAATTGAAGCTAAAGTTAAAGATATCATGATGAGCCCTATCGCAATAATTTGACTATTCAACTAAACTGTTGTATCTGACGTCATTTATTTGAATTAGGAAAAATTCATTATTAATAAATTTAGGTCAGATGAATGTAAAGAAATGTTATATGCTATTGTTATGTTAAACCGACTATTTTATGCGTTTACACTCGATTTTCCATTCTGGGTTTTGATCAACATGTGTATTTTTATTCACAATTAATAAAAAATAGTTCTTTTTCGTCGCTAAAAGTGAAAGTGCAAATGCTATCACGACGTTCAACTGCTGAGAGGGGCTATTTAGTTATGGATCTATTTCCAAATTTGTCTCTGAAACGAATTTTCTTATTTTCGGGACTAGTTATTATTTTATTTTTGGTATCACAATATAATGTCTCCAGTGCCGAAACTATAATGTGTAAAAATGAGGACAAGTCTTGCAAAGGATCGGAGAAGACAGATGTGTTGGTGGGGAACAAGAATTCTAACAGGATGAACGGACTTCAAGGAACCGACTATATGTTGGGGCTTTTCGGCGATGACTATCTAATCGGATATAATGGCAGTGATACATTGGTAGGTGGAGCGGGTAACGATGTGCTTCACGGCGGTGGGGACAAAGATGCATTAATCGGAAGCACAGGAAATGATAATATTACAGGCGGCTATGGTGCTGATGAAATAATAGGAGGCGAAGGTAACGATACCATCTTAGGAGGTAATGGTCCTGATACAATCCTGGCAGGAATTGGGGAAGATTTCATAGTAGGTGGCCACGGAATTGATGAGATCAGTTCTGGAGCCGATGATGATAAAATTTATACTGCAAATAGGAACACTACAGAATCAGACGGAGCCCAAGATATTGTTTATTGTGGAGAAGGTAATGATGAGGTATGGCTCAATACCCGCATGGATAAGGACGAAGTGAGTAAAGATTGCGAAATACTTCACGAGGATTAATATGCCATTATTGACTAGACTTGATATCTATCAATACTTACACAGTAGTCTACGAACATACCATACATTCAAAACGGTCTAAAATCTAATGTGCCGCGAATGTTAAAAATGTCTGTTTGTTGTGCAATATCCAAAGCCTTTTCATTCTCCATATCTTCATAACATCTACTGTAGAAGGGACAATTTGGGCATTTAACTGATTTTAATGGTTCTGTCAATCTGGGTAGGTTGGCTACATCATGATTTTCAAGTGCACTTACAAGGATAGTCTTTCTCAAGACCATTTCATTTCTCAAAATTTCCCTCATAATGTCATCTTTAGGCAAATTAATAGACCAACTTTCTATGCCCTGACTTTTAGAATTGTTTGGCCTAAAGAAATATTCACCTGACTCGTCTTTCTTTAAAAGTTTGAGTTCTCTAATATTGTACCTTATTGAGAGGACGCCTTTTTCAATACCGGTCATAATCAGGTAGTACAGTAGCTGCCTCAGATAGGAACGAAATGTATAATCGTTTATGTCAAGTCTTTTGCCACTAATCGTGTCCTTAAGCTCTATTATGACCTTATTTCCATCGGTGTTGTCCATTATATCCGGATGGGCAACTATCTCGTCCATTCGTAATTCTGCCTGAGCTACCCCTATTCTAGCAAGCTGGGTGATAGCAAATTCACTTGATTCTCCTCTAACGAAATGGTCTATAGATTCATCTGTTATAGGATCTTCGTCAGGATAAGTGCGTGAATAATATTGCTTTCTTAAACAGGAGCTAGGGAGTATATCGGACACATGAATGGGCGCCAAGCCAATCCTATCTGTCTTCCTGTTGTCGTATCTAGCTCTCAGATTCCTTTTTAAAAGGTTAGTAAATTCAGAGTCGGGCCTTATTATTACTGGCATAATTCTAAATCATAATTGATTCAATGCGTCTTAATAGTTATTTTATTTATGCATCTTTATCTGAAAAAAATATTTTATATATTCCACTTGAAGAATAGGACGTACGGAAGAAAAAGTCAAAGTCTTGGGCATCGGTAGCAGTATGAGAAAAAATTCCTTTAGTACTAACACTTTAAGTAAAGTCCTTGAAATCATATCTATAAAGTACAAAACAGAAGCTCGATTGGTAAACTTGTTTGAGACCCAGCTACCCATATATCAACCTAGCACAAAGTTCGACAATGAAAACGTCAAAAAAGTTACAAATGATGTGAAATGGGCCAATGTGTTTGTTCTGGCTTGCCCTGATTACCATGGTTCAATGTCTGGGACAATGAAAAATTTTTTGGATTTTTTCTGGAAGGAATTTTCAGGTAAAACTTTTGGATATATAGTTTCATCCCATGAAAAGGGCTTGACAGTGATGGATCAAATGAGGACTGCTGTAAGACAGTGCTATGCTTGGAGTCTGCCTTATGGAATTTCGATAAATGAACGAGAAGATCTCGGCTCAGATGGTAAAATTGTGAATAGTAGATTACAGTCAAGAATGGAAATGCTAGCTAGGGATCTGGTGGTATACGGTCGACTAATTTATTGCCAATTTTCAAAAGATCAAGACTCAGCTGAACAAAACACATTTGCTCATTATTATCTCTAATTAGAATAAAAGAATGCAGATAATTATCATTTACATGGTGGAGAAGTAAAGAGAAAAAGAGTAGACAATTAAGTAAACTTTGTTTAGGAACTCATATTAAATGCGAAGATAGAGGAGGCAAGAAAGTAACACAGAGATGCAAGGTCTAGATCCTTCAATTTTTACGCGTGGTAAAGACAGTATGTCTACATTCCTAGATAAACCGTTTTGGATTTGGAATGATTCAATACACAAAACCGAGTATGTAAACTCAAACGGACATTGCTGTTTTAATCATATATTATCCCTCCCAATAAAAGGTGGCATACAATATCCTTTTTTTCACTTTCAATCACTTATTTTTAGTGTTCTAGAACAAAATCAAAACGTCTGGATAAAGAAGGCAAGAGGAATAGGTCTTACTACCTTCGTACTTCGATATCTTGCCTGGAAGATTTTGTCATCAAGTGAGATGGACTACAAATCTATATACATCATAACAGGTAACGATGAATCTTTAGATGAAGTAGCTTCAAAGTTTAAGAACTTATTCAATAAAAGGTTTCCACTAGTTAAATTAGAATCAATGTTTACTGATTTTTGGTTAAAAAATACATGGATCAAGATACTGTCTAGGAAGAATGTTTTAGACATTGAGATTTGTGACGCTGCCTACCTGTTTATAGATGAAGCAGATTATTTGGGACATTCAGAGCAAACAGTATTAGAACAGAAAGCATCTTACTTTGCAGAAAAAGGCAATTGTAAAACTATTATGGCTTCTACTCCGAATAAAAGCGGAGGGTTGTTCCAAAAAATAGAAAATGATTCAACATCAAAGTATGCAAAATTAAAGCTGGACTATAGGTATGGGCTGGGCACTATCTATGATAGGATGTTCATTGAAAAAAAGAAATTAGAGCCAGAATTTGAAAGAGAATATAATTTAAAATATGAAAGATGATAATGTACCTTGATATAGAATCAAGTTATATCTTTGGACTCATATCAACGGCGTGCAAGAATTAAAGCTTCATTACACTTTGGTTAAAATTCCAAGTATTCGTAAGATTGTTGAGCTATGAAAATATAAATTTTAAAGCAACGATGAATGAAAATAATATTTTTAGATGGAATAACATTTCCCAAAATCACTAATTTGAATTGGCAGTAAAAATATTATAAAATTTGATATTCATTTAAATAACGTTTTTATCTCAAAGTAAAGTAATGCTTGTTTCTGGATCTAAATCCGATAGAGGATTACTGCGAGAAAATAATGAAGATTCTTTTTATGTTAACGACAAGTCAGGTGTATATGTTCTTGCCGATGGAATGGGTGGACACGAGGGTGGTGAGGTAGCAAGTAACATTGTTGTCCAGACTTTAGGAAAAAGTCTTTCGTTATCACTTCAGCACCTGCAAGAGAATGATATTGAACACATAGTGAACAAGGCACTCTATGAGGCCAACGAGGAAATTATTCTAACGAAAAAAGAGCATTTTGAGCTTATGAATATGGGTACAACTGTGGCGCTGTCGGTATTTTTTGATGACATTGCTTACTATTCACATTTGGGTGACAGTAGGGCTTATCATCATAATAAGGAAGAAGATAAGTTACTCCAATTAACTACTGATGATTCTTTGGTAACGGAAATGGTAAAGCGCGGAAAGTTAAGTAAAGATCAAATGCGAACACACTCTCTACGAAATATTGTTACTAGGTATCTGGGGATGAACGATTTGGTATTGCATGATATACGGCACTGTGATTTTGGAAAAGGGGATTGTATATTACTTTGTTCAGACGGTCTCACCAATATGATAGATGAACGAGACATACTTGCCATATTAAATGCAAATATTGCTATGGGCCCCCAATACGCTTGTGACAGCTTGATTTATGAAGCGAACAATAACGGAGGGCATGATAATATTACTGTGATTGTGATTCAAAACAAATAAAAATTCAAACAAAAATTTTTAGACTTCAAGCTTTGTATGTAGTGTATGATCAACATTGCATTCGATGTAGTTTCTTTTACATCATGTGTTACTGCATTCAGTATTTCTTAATGAAAAATGGCATCAACCTTCTGGTGATGATAATAAAGTGAAAATGTTTCCGTCAAGATCCTTTACAAGAGACATCACACCACCCCATTCCTGTTTTTGTGGCGCTGAAATATCGACACCCTTGGACTTTAGCTCTTCATAAGTGGATTGAATATTTGACGTATACAACCATACTCCTGTGTTTGTTCCTATGTTTTTTTTGGCTAATTCTGTCTCCTCCGGAGACATCATATGTGGATTTGGTTCCATAATACTCAAAGTGCATTCAGAATCTTTGGGAGCAACTTCGATCCATTTTCCACCATTAAATGGAACGTTTAGCCTGATGTCAAAGCCCATTTTTTCTGCATAAAATTTTACCGCCTGTGCCTGATCTGAAACCATAATAACTACGCCTCCAATCGAATCAATCATTTCTGACATTATTTCAGATAAGAATAATTATAAAGTTGCTCTTCAATAGATGGAAACTTTGATTCATTTGCAGTAGATTTTGAGGTAAGGTTTCACCTATTTATTGCAAATTTCCAATTTTAAGTCATTTTGAATTTATGAACATGAAGTTCGACTGTATTGCATCTTTATAACGCATTTCAAATAATTATTAAATAGTCTACTGGCAGTATTATTCCCGGGACTATATTGTTAGAAAAAATGCCATTGAAAGTGGAAGATAGCGATAATATTCCAACGGATGAGGATGTCGAAGATGAGTTCGAAGAAGATTTGGAAAATGATTTTGCAGAAGATATAGATGATGATGCTGAGGTTCAGAATGACTAGGAAAAATTATACTAAGAGAGTTGTGACCTTTTATTGACTGTAAAGCATGAGCGGTCTTTAAATTTTAGAATAGTAATGGTGAATTAAGCCGGCGAAGTAACATGGAATTTCCAGATACAAAAACCCAGGTCTTAGTTGTAAAATTAATCTTGAATAAAAGAACAGAGGAATCACTGCAATTACTTTCCAAGTACTATAATATTCAACCCCCTGAAATTGTGGTTGGTACTATTAAGGGGAAAAGGAAAACTGTACGTGCTGTATATGTGGGAAAGCAACAGCGCATATACGCCACAAATTCTGATATATTTTACAATCCCTCAGTCGTCTTACATGAATTTTATCATCACTTGCGTTATAGAGGGATGGAGCATAGGGGTTCAGAAAAAGGTGCTGACAGTTTTGCATCAAGATTTATTCATTCATACCGTCTTGAAGTACACCTAGGCGAACCCTAACAGAATAGATTAAAATAATGTAGCAAAAAATCAGAATTGTAAAAACGTCAACTCTGTCAAATGTTCTAGATGTTTCTTTGAGAGAGAATCGTTTATTTTCTTTAATTCATTTCTTGCCTTGGACGAATAAGAAATATACAGTTGTTCCATCCTATCTATAAATTCGGCAGATTGCTTGTTATTCCTTACCAGAATGTTAAACAATCTATCCTCGTTATTCCAATCCATTATATCATCGTGTATCTGGTATGCTATTCCAAGCAAGTGTCCAAAATTCCCCATTGCGCAAATTTCTTCGTCCGTGCCACCTCCTAATAGTGAACCAATTTTTGACGCTGCTTCAAACAATGAGGCCGTCTTATGTTCGACAACTTTTATGTAATCGTCATCTTTTAGATAAGGGTCTTTGGTGAGTTTTATTTCCATCATCTCCCCCTCACTCATCTTTGTTGCTGCGGTAGACAACTCTGCGGACACTCTTGCATTATTGATTTTAGTACATATGCTCAGGATTATTCCGAGAACAAAATCACCAGTTAGAATACTGCTGTTGTATCCATATTTTATATGGAATGATGGTTTGCCCCTTCTATAATCCTCTTTATCAATAATGTCATCATGAATTACAGATTCTGTATGCAAAAGTTCTATTGCACAGGAGGCCAAAAACATGTCTTCCGTGATGTCTGGGTTCAAGTGTTTATTGGCCAATATTGTCTCAGCCGACAAAACTAGTATAAGGGGTCTGATCCTTTTTCCACCTTCAGATGCGTATCTTAATGGAGTATAAAATTCCGACCATGAGTAGAGATCTAATTCTCTTGCAAGATATTCGTCGATTTTTGATAAATATGAACTGAATTGCTCCAATAGGGGGTTTGCTTCAATATTTCTTCTATCCAAGAATGGAATCTAGCCTAGACTAGTGTTCATTCATTGATATTTAATTCTTTTACAACTTCGTCCATGAGAAGATTTTATGCTAATTTGTTTACTTATTTTTTCAGTCTTTGAAATTATTGATATGTGATTAATTTTTTAGATTTGCATCTAGTGGGTTATTGGTAGTGCTCCGGCCGGGATTTGAACCCGGGATCTGCGACTCGAAAGGCCACAATGCTTGACCGGACTGTGCAATCGGTATATTAATTTACGATTACTACACCACCGGAGCCACTAGGATGATGAATAAATCACAATATAATAGTTTACGGACAGATGATTATGATCTTAATTCATTATTAATTAAATTCGACCATGATGGTTTACAATGAGTTGGTTCAATGATTTAATAAACAAGAAAATTCAGAAATGCATGCATTATCACACAAGGTTTTATTATTGGTTTGTGATGATTATTCATAATGACTGAATTGATTTACAAAATTGATCAAGCAGTAGAAGAGATGAGTCTATTGAAGCATCCATTTTACAGGATGTGGTCAAATGGAGAATTAAGCTTGAATCAACTGCAAGGATATTCTTTGGAATATTTTCAACTAGTAAAAATGGTTCCAGAAATGGTTAACAATATCAAGTTAAATCTTCAAGAATCGAAATTAAAAAGTATAGTTGATGAAAGTCAGAAAGAAGAATCCAGTCATATAGAACCTTGGATAAGATTTGCCAATTCAATTGGCGTCGAAAGAGAGCAATTATTGAATTATACATGTGACGGAAATACGAAGAACGCTGTAGCGTCGCTTTTGGAATTAACAAAGAATTCATTAGATGAGGGTATGTGTGCTATGTACGCCTATGAGTTGGAGTTGCCAAAAATTAGCAGATCCAAAATAGATGGCTTGAATAAATTCTACAACATTTCAAGCGCCGATTCAACAAATTATTTTGAAATTCATGAGGAAGCAGATATCAGACATGCAGGTATATGGCGAAGTATGATAAGAAATATCCCTGCTCACAAGCATTCTATTTGTTTTGATGCCGCAGTTAAATCTCTTCAATCGCAAAACTTGCTGTTAGACGCCGTCTACGAGAAATACGTGAGTCCATATAATTAATGTAGTACCGTAGTGACGCAGCTAAAATCATCAACTAAAGTTCTGGGCAGGATTCCATTTCAAAACCTTTATACATATTTTCATATCGAAAAAGTTTATCGGGCCCATAGCTCAGCCTGGTTAGAGCGACCGGCTCATAACCGGTCGGCCGGGGGTTCAAATCCCCTTGGGCCCAAACCAGAGTTTGTCTTTATAGATACAGTCTACGGTATCAAAAAAGTATAATTTAGATGAGGTTAACTAGTAGAATCCTTTTCAGTAGACACGACTTGATTTTAAAAGGTTATTAGCACTTAAAACTGTTAGAATCTGTGGCCGAAAATTTCATGGGAAAAATTGGCACGTGTAGTGTATGCGGGAAAGAAAAGACTATGGTGTCAGAAAGGAATCGGGTCAAAATAGATGTTGGAGTAGTTGATACCTATTTAGAATGTGAAGATTGCGGAAAAATCGCCAATTGAAATGTTTTGCCATTCTACTGGGTTTCGACATCGCTCGTATTGGTACGTGCCAGGTTAGGCAAATTCCCTTGCATTTAAGTCTTGCTTAAATCAGATCCTCAAATGCTAATAGTTAAGGAATAATCGACTTTTCGATGAACAAGAAACTATTAGTGAATAGGATGTTCCTATTGGCATCATTTTTAAACATAATGCTAGGCGCCTCAATTGTTGCAACAAATGGTCACTTGTTTGCGGCTAAAAATATCTGGGATGATGATGACACTATGGAGGAACTTGTAAAAGATATCGACAATGGTAAAGATGATGACAATTCGATGAATTGGCACGATTTCAAAAATTCAAAAATCTTCAAACAAGAAGATCTTGAAACACAAGAGTGTATAAAAAATAGACAGGAACTTTCAAATAATCTGGCAGACTATGAAGTTCTACGATGTTTTGAAGATTCAGATTATGCATACAACAAGTGAATCACGAATAATCCAACTCTTCCTATTTCTTCTTTTAGTAACAAAGACGAATATGAAATGAATAGCTGATACTCTGAGAATATAATTAATTGCTAATATCACCGCTAGCCTTCAAGCCCCTAAGTTCCTTTTATATTTCTTTTTGGCTATAGTCAAATACGTTTACTAACTGTGTGAAACGCACTCATAGATTCCACTCGAATACTTGTCGATCATTATGCTTATTTAAAGTTCTTAGCTTACTTAATGATGAGATAGTGGAACCGGAAATTGGAGGGCGACGTAAGTATTTTCCACTGAGTATATACATCCACTTAAATCTTGCTTAATTTAGATCCTGAAATCTTATTAAATTCTAAACCTAATGCAACTTGCAAATCGACATCTCTTCATTAAAACTGGTGGTTAATTGGACATCGTTTCAAGACAGCCCAGCCCACCAGTTTTACATTGAATGGTTTTCAATTAGCGGAACAATATTTTCAAGTCTTGATTATTTTTTACAACATGATCTATTCTGGCATTATTCTAAATATTTTGCCCTGTCCTATAGATACCACGTATAGGTAACCATCTGGACCTACAGTAAGATCTGTGATTCCGCCAAACCCGTCGCCAAATATTACATCCTCGGCTCCGACGTTGATGGGGTTCTGAATAAGTCTTTGTGCAAGGCCTCGAGGGAGCAAAAGGTCATTCCTATCTTGGTTCAACTTGAAATGGTATATGTGACCATTATGGACGCTGCCCACGAATATATCGTTTCTATATTGGTTCCCCAATTTATCAGAGTCTAAAAATATGATTGCGGTTAGTCCTGCGCTCTTGATCCAAACTACCTTGGGTTCTTCGTAGTGTCCTCTGTTATCAAAAGTTATGAGTTCGTCTGTGTCAAAACTTTTTTGAGATGAAGAAAATCCATAGATTTTACTCCATCCACTATTGAATCCAGGTTCAACAAGATTTATTTCATCGCCATCTTGTGGCCCATTCTCGGTGTCCCATAAGAATCCTGTTATGGGATCGAAATTTAAACCAAAACTATTTCTTATGCCATATGCGTAATACAATCGTAAAGGCATAGAATCTGATAGTATGCCTTCATCTACAATTTTCCCATCTTGCGTTAACCTTAAAATTCCACTGCGTCCGTCCGTAACTTTTCCAGGGTCAAAGTTTTGAGTCTGTGTTGCTTCAAAATCTATTTTAAATGAACCATCCACATCTCCGACTGGAATGTATATGTTCTGGTCAGGGCCGATTTCTATTGCGCCACCGTTATGTCTCGGTCCGGGGTAAGCTGGCAAATTCAAAAGAAGTTTGGGATTTACAAGCTTATTGTCAACAAATTCGTACCTATAGAGGCGATTTCCAATTGGCGCTGTTCCCTTTCGATCATCCCCATCTTTTCCACCAATTTCAGTAAAGTATAGGAAAACATATGTCTTGAGACCATTTTTAGAAATTGCAATCCCACACATTCCCCTTTCAACAGAGTTCGCAACATTGACGTCAAGAATTGGCTCGTCTAAAATTTTTCCGTTTAACACGCGCATTACGGTTCCCTTATCTTTTTCCAAAACTAGAAAATCGTCAGGACCAAGGAAGGCCATAGTCGTAGGAATCTCTAACCCATCTACCACCTCTTCAACTTTGAGTCTTGAATCAAAAACATGCGGATCGTCTGGACTTAGGCTAAACGGTCGCTCTCGTAATATTTTTTGACCGTATGTCTGAGAAAAATAAAAACTGATAGTGACGATTATGATAACAGCAATAATGAGAGAAATATACTTTCCCATCGCCAAACGACAATACAAATTTGGATTTCGATTTCAGAGCATGAAAAGACCAATATTAATTTTCGTTAGTAGAAATGCCTACCCAGTACTGCAATCGAAGGTCCGCAGTTTGCTAAAGATGTTATTTATATCCGACCTACGGTTAAACCAAGAACCTGTTGTGATCCATACGATATGGTGAAAAGTACGCGGGTCGCCACTTCTTTTGATTCTTGACTTTTAGTATTAAAAGAACATTGTTCTGAATGGGGATACCAACTAAATTATATATTCGAATTTTGTGAAAGAGGAGGAATGACCAACCATAGAACCAAAATCAAAGTATCAGGTTCGCTGCTTTTCATACCGATAGTTTTCATGATTTTCTCTTTGAGCTTTATCAATTCAAATCATGCATTTGCCG
>JAHEZK010000120.1 GCA_023251115.1 Nitrosomicrobium frigidum (SeqCode)
GTGGTCTTCCCCAATACTCTTCTTTTTTAAACCTTCTTACTTTGTCTCTTGAAACCTTTTGTATATGCGCAACAAGCCTTGGGCATTTTTTACAGTCTATTATTTTTCCATTTAATTTATCTAGAATCTCAAGACTGCCCATAATTTGTTAAAATGTCCCTATTCTACTAAACTTTGTAACATAAATTAGAATAAAGAAGGCTAAAATCAGCATCAAAAAAGATAGGGGGAATTCTGGAAGCGATTTGTCAGGCGATATGATTTCTCCCCATCTACTTGGACTAGGCACCTGAAGAAAGTTACTAACAAGTATATCTTGGGGCCAGGAATGAATTTTGTTGGAATGAGCATCATATACTCCAAGGTACATTCCATAGACATCAGTTCTTCCCACAAGTTCTGTGGGAATTTTAAATTCATAGCCTGCATGTGGAACTATGCTATATCGATCATTTTTATCTGAAAAACTTCCAATTCCAATAAAATCTGGGTGACGTGATATCTGTTTGAAATTTCCATTTAGTCCTAATGGAGATCCTCCCTGATAAACAAACGCACTTTTACCATCAAGGACTGATAAAAAACAATAATCATCAGAATCTGCTAATATGCTCTTATTATTATCCGTGTCAAGACAAAATATAGCTCGGTCTGCACCTTTGTCCAAATAAATATCAGAAACCACATCTACAAAAACGTAGATGAAATTATCTTGATGAGCTGATCTTAATTGAATAACTGTACCATCATTATACTCGAGAGTATTGAGAGTACTGTGTTTCCATTCTGTGAAAAAAGTCCACCTCCCATCAAAAATTACCTTATCCATATCATCAGAGATGGTTATCAATATGGGATTGGTCGTTGCAGAGGCATTCTCTAAGCTAAGCAGCATAAAAATTATCACCAAATAATATTTTTTATTTTCCATTCAGTTTAAATTTAAATTACTAACGAAAATACTTATCTAGAGTCTTTACTTCTTCACTGAGTCAAGTTTATAGGTTCAAGAGTGCTATTGCAACCTGTGAACAAAGCAGCCATGGCGGGGATAATTATTGGAGTGGTAGTTATTATAGGTGTGATTTCTGCATTTTCATATAACAATAATTCTTTTATTAAAACAGACGACAAAGCTAAAGCAAATATTGAAACTGTGAAGGCTAGTGAGGGACAAGCCGTAACTCCAAAGAAATATAGCGTAAACTTGACGGAAGCAATAGGTACTGCCGGAAACCCATAAAGCAATCCATGTTCCAAAACGGAACCTAAAAGTTAATGAAAATACCACAACATCTATTAAGATTATACCTATAATGCAGAATAATGAATCAACGATCTACATGGATTGTCTTCGGGACTATCTTAGTAGCAGCTGGTATGGTGGGAGGCTTCAGTCTATCAAAAAGTTTCTTTGTTGGCACTGAATCCGTGCAACCTATGGGAAGTGCTGGATTTATCATGGGTCACATAGAACTTGTAGCCAAGGATAAAGACGGCAACATCAAGGCATATAGACAAACAGACAACCTAATAACAAATAACGGACAGAACTGTGCTGCAAAAGCGTTGTTTTCCGTATATACAGCAAATACTGGTGGTCTTTCTAATGCCACTAACAGATGCGTGGGCGGTGTAACGAAACCATTCACAGTCATTGCAATCGGTACTGGCAGTGGTCTTGTAACTAAGGAGAACACACAACTTACCACAGAATCAAGCGGTAACGGGTTAACTAGAGGACAACTTGATACGGCTATTACATGGACAAACTCTACCGCATCAACCCAAGCCAATGGAGGCTTTGCAAGAGCTTTAATTCAAAAAACATTCACTTTAACCGCTAGTTCAGCTACAATAACTGAATCCGGACTCTTCAATGACACCAGTGCATCTGCATCAGGAATGTTTGCAAGACAGACATTTACAGGCATAGGACTCAGTACAGTTGGTGACGCACTAACAGTGAAGTGGACAATCGATATTGGTGGAACTTCAACCATAAGTTAAGCAAGAAGCCCAATTTTTTAAAAAGGGCAAATTTTTATTTTTTAAATCCAGCTTGGTAAATTAATACTATGAAAATGTTAATAATTTTATACAAATGAATTTGATTCTGACATTTAGTGCTCCTAAAAATATCATTAATTATGAACCAATAATGTCATTAATGCTTTCATCCTAGTTATCACTGAAAATAAGCTCTCTAATTGAACTAAAAGAATCAGCTGCTGACTACGTTTTATGAACAGAAGTTGATCATACAAGTAAAATCCATGCGTAAATTAGCTAAAATATTTAGCCAATCTAGGTTAAAAAATGTAAAACATCATTGTATCTTATATTCAGATTCTGTTGAGCCAGAGGTTGTTTTCTCTGGTTGTTGAAAAATGGTTGGCTAGATTTTGTCATGGTATTATCATACTTCGACCACGATTCAGCGAAAACTATCGTTCTTGGAATTGATATTGGATAATGGTTAATAGTTTTGTTAGTGGTGGAATAATGACTTACGTTATGTTAAAGGAGAAAAATATTGAATTTTTGACAGTTCCTTTGGTTTTATGGATTTGTTATTATACATATTGGAAAAAATTTGTCAAGATTCACCAGTGAATGCTCTTCTAAACTGAAAACCAACGGCTGAACCTATGTTAACAAATGCCAAAAAGACCGCAGAGTACACACCAGTAACAATAATAAATTGAATCACATTGTTTATTCCTACCTCATAGGATCTTAGTGAATCCGTAAATATTCTAGTGGGTGCGATGCCATGAGAGTTTGCAAATGCCTGTTGAAATACCTCTGAGAATAGGAGTATCTACATAACAGAGGATTTTTGCTAGAATCCAGTCATGATACTAACCGTAATCCAGCTTATACACACGTAATTTACATGCCTGCGCCTAGAAATCTCAAAGGAAGGGCATGATGTTGAAAAGAAACTAGTTTTCTCATTTACATCATA
>JAHEZK010000121.1 GCA_023251115.1 Nitrosomicrobium frigidum (SeqCode)
CCTGTCATATTTTCGACACGTCGGCCAATCATCTTTTCGACGTCCGCGCTTGTTCCGCCTCGGCCGCCTGCTGAACCAAATCCCTTCGGTAGAGTCATTTAGGTTTATACTATTCAGAATACTTTTAAGTCTTTCTTAAATTCTCGGCCTAATCCGATCTAGAGATATTATATAAAAAGAGAAAAAATGTGCGTTTATTCGCACCTTTTTTGTTTATGGAATGGATCTGCTGTACAGTTTGCCTTCTAAGGCCATCTTGTACATTTCAGCAACATAGGGGTTCTCACCTGGTGTTTCTGCGCCAAGTTCAACCAATCTTGCATAGACTCTAACTACGTAAGCTAGAGCGCCCATAAAGGCTACAACTACACCCATGTTAAACATCCAATGATTTGGTACTGCAAAGATTTCCTCTACAAACCAAAAGTGCCACATCTCATTGATTCCAATTGTAAACATGGTTGCTAGATAACCAAGGATGGTCATCTTGAGACCTGTGTTCATTGAATTATTTGGACCTCTGAGAATTGGTACTCTTCTATCATAGATTGCAACAGAACCCCATCCTAGTGGTAGAGCCACAAAGTGGGAATATAGCCACCAGTGAGCTGGTGTAAATGCGCTATCTCTGATAGATGTTTGATGTAGAGAACCGTCAACAAAGTTGTCGACTTCTACCGATGCAGCAGTTGATCCCATAGCGATAACGATAAGCCAGATCTTTTTCAGTCTCTGGATTTCGACCTCTTTGGGAATAAGTGCCGGCATTTGTGCCATAGAGATACTGTATGTTATTCTAAATATAAGGCATGAGGTATGAAAATATCGATTTTCATTGAATTATTTACTTGATAATTCATAAAATTAATTAAAATTTTTATTTTTTATCTAAAAATTATATTGGATTTTCATCAATTTTATGAATAGTTCATTGTTAATCATTGATGTTAATCATTGTGCTGATCCCTGACCGATGATAATTAAGGTAAAACATATAACGTTCTTAATTACCTCATTTGGTAATTAACGGGATAACTATGGTCGATAAAAAACTAATTGTTGTGGGACTAAGTGTTGTAATGGCACTAGGAACTATTGGATTCAATTGGGTTGATTCCATACTTCCAGCAGCTGAAGCACACGGTGTTCAAGCACAACTACAAAGTCGTTTCGTAAGAATAGAAGATGAGACCTTTAACAGACAATCGCTCACCACAGGTGAGAATATTTGTGTTTCAGGTAAACTCGTAAGCCTTGTGACTAGAGACTTGAGAGCATGGGCATCGCTATTCTCAGAGTCAACTAATGCAGGCAATAGATGGGAAATGCAATCAAGAGACCCACCTGGAAATGTCTTTGACATTACAGGAAACAGTGTAATACCATACGAGATTTGTGCTAAAGCACTTGAACCAGGAGTATATCATGTACATACTCAGCTCAATGTTGCTCATGTAGGCCCTGGACTAGGACCTGGACAAACTGTAGTCGTTAGTGGAGATTACATTCTCAAACCAATTCCCTATACTAATATTGCCTACCAGTCAATTATAATTGGAGTTGCATATGTCGTAACATTTGCGACACGACCTTGGCAAGTAATCTAAAACCAAACTTCCTCTCTTTTTCATTTTATTGATAATGAATTTAGGATTATTTTTCATGGTATAATATCAAAATCTTATCTAAGATGAAATCTATCAATAATATAGAAAAAGCTGATGACCCTAAGTTTTAAAATTCAGCGTCTTGATATTCATCAAAGTTACTTTATGGGCAAAGTAGATTTTAGAGGAGACGAGTATACAATTAACATCCAAAATGAAAGAAGAGGCAAAGTCCTCAAACTACCCTTTAAACCAAAATCAATGAAGGATAGAATGTTAGTAAGACTAACAGGTCTTGGAGACATCTTCGTTGAGGACTATCTACCATATTGCGGAGAATCAGAGTGGATTGAAATTGACTCTGATGAAATAACTTTCTACATTGCGGATCATCAAGATAAATTTGACACACTTGAAATCATGGATTAGAACTTTCATAGAAAGAACTTTAAGTTAATCTGAACGATTTTAGGCATGATATGGCCTGGGATGGGAGATCCCGCAAAACGAAAACAAACAATTAGGTTTCTTCTCATCACCGCAGCAATTGGTGCAATTGTATTTTTGGGCGCCCAAGGGGTCGTGAGTCAACTCAGTAAAAATGACCCGCTTAAAAATTGCATAGATAAAAGAGATACTAATTACAAAATCTCTGCAACTTTGGAATTATTTGTAGATGGTAAAAAAGCAGACATTCCTGCTAAGATTGGTTTTGAGGAAGGATGCCAAAGATCTCTTTACACACTAAGTAATGACGGAACAATTTATGCAGAGTGGGATGAAGAGTATCCTTTTCAGATTGGACATTTCCTTTGGATTTGGGACTTTCCCCTACGAGATATGGACCAATCAAAATCAAAAATTTATGTAAATGGTATGTTGTCTGATGATTTCACAAGTGCTCCGTTAGTTGATGGCTATCATTACAAGGCAGAATTTACATCAAAGGCATATGATAGTTCTAAAGACACTGACTTTTTACCGCCAGAATCTTAAAAAAATATTCAAAGTCGACTAGAAAAATAATGAAAAGAAAAGAAGATTTTTACCAGTATTTACCGTTATCAGGTATTAAACCGATGCCTTCTTTTTCGAAGTGTCTATCTAGTTCATCAACCCATCTTTCACGGTTGTCTTTGTATGACCATCCATGTACGCGTAACCAGTATGAAATTACTCCAAGTAGGAATACGGTGAACATCATGGTTCCGAAAATGTATACCATTACATCGTAAAATAGTGGGTCATAGTTAGGTCCTAATTGTCCTGTAACTGCTGACAGTATACTTAGGATTG
>JAHEZK010000019.1:0-22537 GCA_023251115.1 Nitrosomicrobium frigidum (SeqCode)
CTCTGTTAGCTGCACTTCTTTTTGTTGCACTGCTTCCTCAGAGCTACTTTGATTTTGGTTTGTTTCATTCTGCTGTTCCTGCTGACCCTGCTGCTCACTATTATTCTCTGTTAGCTGCAGTTCTTTTTGTTGCACTGCTTCCTCAGAGCTACTTTGATTTTGGTTTGTTTCATTCTGCTGTTCCTGCTGACCCTGCTGGCTTGTATTTTCATTATTGTCATCAACATATTTTTCCTTAAAATAATTCGTATTCTCAAAGCATCTTACGATTTCGTAATCTCCAAGTTTTTCTCCTACTTTGTCTGCCAAATCAATGCATTTTCTAAGGTCTTCTTTCGCGTTCTTGTAAACACTAGAATCTTTAAATTTATCATAATTCATTTTGTCGTCATCTTTATCACCATTTCTTATGTCCTTAACCAACTCTTTCATGCTTCCATAATCTCTCCAAATCCCTTCTACAGCATATGCCTGGGAATTACTCATGAAAATAGAAATGATGGAAAAAGTAATGAACAAAATATAAAAACTTTGAATTTTCGTGATATCTCGAGCTCCCATATTGTATAATGGCATCATTGCAAATAAGGATTTGAATCAATAAAGCCAGGCATTTTTCGAAGCAAACTATATATCATCGTGCATTGACTTGACGTCCACTACATGTTTGAGATTCTAATTGTAGTGGCAAGAGACCCCGCATCTCATAATTGTGAGTGGATAAAAGTGGATGAATATGTTCTTTCAATTTAGTTCAGAATGGAATATCTTGACGAATCCATTTTTTCGAGATTTAAAATATTAATTGCATTTTACTCGAGCCCCTACCAACAAATAATTGTAATACCTACTATGCCATACCTAAAATCTAGTCTTCTGTAACAATCTTTGAAAATACTGATATGTCTCAAATGCGTTGTATAGCTAAATACGGCTTGGCAAAATGAGGATTAGTATTGGTACAGTATCATGATACTGTAAATGATGACAGCGCGCACCATCTCCAAGACTCCTCATTTACCCAAGTCCATTACAAGTATTTTGCAATCTTTTGGACTTGGTAATGATCATATAATCGAATCGGATAACTCTGGATAGAACCAGGTCTTCCTCAATCAATCGCTTTGACGGATCCACATAAGTCTTGCTTAAATTAGATCCTCAAATGTTAATAGTTGAGAAATAATCGGAATATCGATGAATAGGAAACAACTATCAACAACCAAATTCTTACTAGTGGTAGGGATTATTGCATCTGTTATCAACAATCCATTACCTATACAAGGACTTCACAAAGAAACGGCACTGCTTAAAAAATATGACAAGCTGGAAGATCTAGTGAATGATATAAAACATGGTAAAGTGAATTTTAAGAAATATAGGAATAATGATGGAATATCTCCTGCGGTAATGAAGGATTCGCAGATCTACAAAGAGGCCGACAAGAATATACAAGACTGCATAGATTTTGCTGGAAAAATTGGAAACAATTTGGGCGACCGTGAAATAGTCCATTGTTTTGATGATTCAAATTATTACAAAAACAAAAACTTCAATGCTAACCATACAAGTTTTTAATAATACATCTACTTGCTGGTCTTGGATTGAAATGCTATTGTTGCCTAGCTTTAGTATTATGTGAGAAGATAAGAGTAATCGGACTACATAGTAAGTCTTCATAGATAGTACTTTCACACAAGTTAAACTTGTTCAATTGTCTACATCAGCTTTTCAATCAACTATGAATTAGCAATTGCATAAACCTCATCGTGGATTATCTATCATTCCAAAATCCTCTAGTGGTAACGTATTGTCTTTCCGCATCATAAATATTCTTGTAGAGGTTCTCATCGTCAACATAGTTGCGGAGTATCCTTGCAGCAGTTTCAACTCCTATTCCATACCCCGATAATACCGTTAACGCCTTCTTTCCAAAATTATTAATCAGTGACGCAGTTTTCCACGCCCTTTCAAATTTATGATTCTGTTCAGAATTAATCTGCGATCCTGTTAATTTATTCAAGATTATTTTCGAAAGCTCATAATCGGAGGAAAATGTTGTAGTAATCAATCGTGAACCACATAATTTGCAGGAAATCGATCCGACCACCTCTCTTGTTTCAACCAGTCTTTCCCATTTGCCGCATCTTATACATATTAGTCGATGTTTAGTCTTGTCGAGTCTTTCCTTGATAAGTTCCAAGACTCCACGCTCAATACTTACCGGGGAAGACGAAGATTTTGAATGATGTTCTATAATACTCTGAGCCAATGGTGAGAATTGTTGTAAATCAAGCCAGTGAATTGAGATTTCTTTGTTTCTTATTTTTCCAAGAATTTCTTGTGTCCCTTTTATGTCAAACCTATCATGAGTTAATTCTCTTATTGACTCTTTACTAATTGGCGTCTTAGAGTATCTATCGTATATAAAACGTGCCAATCTTTTGTCATAAATTGCGTTTTTGTCTAAGAGACCAAACTTCTTTGATACAGTCCAAACTCTCCAATTAAGATTATACGTATTAGTTAAAGAAGTAATGAGTATAGCTTCGACATCATACTCGTCGTACAATATCTTTTCTATATTCGCTCTGGATAGCCTAACAGAGGAGCTCAAGAGAATTCGATAGGGGTCTGACTTTGTTTCTACTAGGTGTCCAATATATGAAGCAAGGAACGTTGAAAAAAGAGATGATAGGGTATTGTTGATTCTTGTACCAAAAGTTGAATGGACTACAACAGCATTTCTAGATATTACACTCTCTATTACTATGTTTTGGAAATCCGGAACTATGGGAATTTTTTGTAAGATGTCCTTTATATCCGATTGAAGTATGAAGTTATTTTGACCAAGCGCCATGTTTCTGAGATTTCCAACTTCCCTAGCGGTTTCTTGATCCACTGGTATCATTTCGCCAACCCAATGCGGTATATTTATTGGAGATCCAAATACTTGTTCTACGTTAACCCGCGATTTGTTCTCATCCACACTTATTATTCTCCACTGGGTTCCTTTCAAGATAAACACGTTTCCCCTTTCACCAAATTCGCCGATAAATTGTTGATCCAGAGTACCTATTCTCTTTTTTCTTATTACATCGATGACTTCAAATTTTACTATGTTTGGTATAGTCGAAATATTTTCAAAAAAATATTTGTATGATTTAATTCTTCTTGAGTATGTTTGACTTTTTGAATCATATTTAATAATTCTAAAGCTATCCAACAAAACAGCGCATTGTTCCACATCCAAAAAAGTAAGGTCTTTAAAAGGAAACGCTCTTGAAATGGTCTGATAAACGTCGCCTAATTTTTTTGGTTCTGATGATGATATTACAGATCCTACAAGATGATGTGACAGGACATCTAATGAGTTAGTATGAGGTTTCTGAATTTCTAATGATCTTTTCCTCATTCTATTGATAATCGATAAGGATTCAAGTTCATCATCTGCGCTGTTCACTATTATCAATCCCTTGGCGGACTTGTAATTGACATGTCTGCTTCTTCCTATCCTTTGAACTAGTTTTGAAACCTGTTTGGATGATCCATAATGAATTACCAATTCTACAGATCCAATGTCCAGACCTAATTCCAACGAAGATGTGCACACAACAATACCAGTTAGGCCATCCCTAAGTTTACTTTCAGTTTCCTCGCGTGTTTCTCTAGAAAGCGATCCATGATGTACTTCAACTGGGATATCATTTTGATTTCTTATTGTGGTACCTATGTATTCAGCTTCATCTCTAGTATTTGTGAATAATAACACTGATCCACAAATCTTGTTATCCTTGAGATATTTTAGCACGAATTTGGCCACGTTACTTATAGGGCCATTTAGATATTTTAGATCAATGTCATAATCTCTAATTGTATTATCTACAAGAATGGAGCATTTTCTATTCCTTCCGCTTATAAAATTTGCAGCATCCTTTAAGTTTCCAATAGTTGCGGACAGGCCTATCCTTACTATATTGTGGGAACTTATGTCCTGCAAACGTTCGATACTAACTGTCAAGTGGGTACCTCTTTCATTCCCTATTAATTCGTGGACTTCGTCAACTATGACCCATCTGAGGTGTTTGAGAAAAGATTTGTATTTATCCTGTGTTAGGATTATTCCTAATGATTCAGGCGTGGTTATGAGAATGTGAGGTGGTTTCTGTATTAACTTCTGTCTTGCTGTTCGGGTTGTATCCCCATGTCTTATTCGAGCATCAAGATTCCTTTTTTTTGCGTAGCTTATTATTCTTCGAAGTACATCGTTATTGAGGGCTCTTAGAGGAGTAATATAGAGTACAAGAATTGCATTATCATTTACAAAATCAACATTCTTATTTCGTTCATTCTCTAGCAGC
The DNA here is from genome assembly GCA_023251115.1 of Nitrosomicrobium frigidum (SeqCode). GTDB lineage: Archaea > Thermoproteota > Nitrososphaeria > Nitrososphaerales > Nitrososphaeraceae > TA-21. The sequence continues at coordinate 4,362 of JAHEZK010000019.1, forward strand.
GAAAATATTGGAATAATTGAGGCTTCTGTTTTTCCAGAGCCCGTCGGAGCAACGAGGAGACAATTTTGCTTACGAGAGATTACTGGGGCAGAAATTTTTTGGATCTTTGTTAAATTTTGAAATCCCTCATTTCTGAAAGATTCTATTATATTTTCATCAATGACACTCATTCAGCTTCTCGATTTTTCTGGCTCTGCATCTTGATTTGTCTTTGTTTTTATTTTTTCGTAGAATATAGTTGCAACCAACCCAACTATAAATAATCCAACTGCGATCTGAACTAAAGTATCAAAATTCATTGTTGTTTACTCTAAACACACATTTCTCATTTATAAATCGATTGTAAGTTAGTAGACCATTGCAGATTATGAGTCAGGTCCAGCAGAAGACAATGGAATGGGCTTATAATTTTCTGACAGGACCGCTAATGATATTATCTTAATACAAAAATACCATGGGGTCCTCTTATTATATAAAGTAGGTTCTGTGTAAAATGCTTGAGTTTTGATAAACAAATCATCAATATATTTACCGTTGCATTATGGACACCCACCACAGTACCTCTTGGAAAGGATGAAAAAACTTGCATTCTCTATATCAAAGATTTTTATTGCAGAACATGGCACCGCAGAATTTCTAAAGAGACTGGCAGACCCACTGTGGTTTCAATCATTTGGATGTGTCCTTGGTTTTGATTGGCATTCTTCTGGGTTAACCACAGTAGTAACAGGGGTCCTTCAACACTCAATCGATCTACAAAATCATGGAATAATGATAACTGGTGGCAAGGGAAAAAAGTCATCGTTACCTAAGAGTGAAATTCCAAAATTGGCTCAAAGCATAAACATGAATGGAAAACGTAGGTCTGATCTTCTTTACGCCAGTAAAATGGCTGCAAAAGTAGACAACGGTGCAGTTCAAGATGGATATGGTCTCTACCATCATGTTATTTTGTTTAACGAGCAAGGACTTTGGACGATTGTGCAGCAAGGAATGAATACTGATTTCAAAATGGCTAGACGATACCATTGGTCATCTGATAATATCCACCATTCATTCCTTAACGAGCCACATTCCGGAATTATATGCGATAGAACACATCAAAATGTCCTTGATATGACGGCATCTGCTTCTATTGAAACTCAAAAAACTTCCGTAGACCTAGTAAGGGATAGCCCTCAAAACCTGATTACTTCAATTAAAAAATTGCAACAACAGAAAAACATCAGCTTGGACGAATGGATTTCAAATAGTAATGATAGTTGGGATAAAATTGCTTTTACTGGCGACTATGAAATGCCGCGACATCTTAATTGGAAAATTATAAACAAAGTATACGATATTCAGCCGGTAAATTACGAAGAATTTGTTTCCATCGATGGGGTTGGTCCTTCCCTTATAAGAGCCCTCTCTCTCATTTCTCTTCTAATTTACGGGTCACGCACTTCCTGGAAAGATCCAGTACGATATAGTTTTGCTCATGGGGGGAAGGACGGAGTTCCTTTTCCGGTAGATAGGAGAACCTTCGACAAGTCAATCCTGTTTCTAAGAGATGCCATAGAAGGAGGAGAAATATCTAGCGATGAAAAAAGAATGGCTTTAAAAAAATTGTCTTCACATTTAAAAGTCATTCTCCCTGAATATGCCGACTAAATCTGAAACTAAAGAAGAATTCAAAATAGACATATTGCGTTGACTGGGAGCATTCAATATTTAAGTCTGAAATTCATCTAATCATATAACAAGGTTGACCTTTTATGAAAAAATCCATAAAATAAACAGGACAGTTTTCCTTTGGTTCAGAGCAATAAGGATAAAGTTTCTTCTTGCATCTGTTATTGCGGTAACCAATGGAATCGCCATCAATTATTGGAAGTCAGGTGAATTTGAGTTTGGTTACGCTTTGCTAACTTATTTCGGTATCCTGTGTTTGCATATCAGTGTAGATTTGTTTAACGATTATTCAGACTTTAAAAGAGGAATTGATACCAATACAAATAGAACAAAATTCAGCGGCGGTACCGGTGTTATTCCCGAAAATCTGATAAATTCAAAATTGATATACTTGGCCGGGATAATTTTCTTAATTCTAGGTGGGTTAATAGGATTATATTTTGTTACTATCAAAGGTATATTAATTGTAATTCTGTTAACCTTTGCAATCATTTCTATTTATTTTTATTCAACAAATATAGTTAATGCAGGTCTAGGGGAATTATTCGTTGCGATTAAAGGCTGCATGATAGTATTGGGTTCATATTACATTCAAAGTGACGCAATTAATTTAACATCTGTATTTGTTGGTATTATAGTGGGCCTATTATCGGCAGTGATCCTCTTGGTGACGTCATTTCCTGATTATGACGCAGATAAAAATAGCGGAAGACGCACATTAGTCATCCTCGTAGGAAAAGAAAATTCGGTAAAACTCTTTGCCATTATCATTGCTTTAACATATGTGATGATAGTTGGAGGCTCTATCATTGGCATAATCCCCATTTTTTCAGTTATCGGACTTTTGTCTATGCCATTTGCAATTAAGGCAGTATACAAATTGAGAAAATTTAATGAATCAACTCAACTAGTTTCAAGCATGGGAAACTCAATCATTTATTCACGGCTTTGCGGGATCCTACTAGCATTGAGCTTTTTCATATGAAAAGAAATGATACTTTTGAGATCGTACTGTGAACCTGAACGTTACTATATGGGACATGCTATAATCAATTCGATAAGTGATAAAAATGGAAGTTTCAGATGAATCTGTCTTTAAAACGAGGTTAACGAAATTGCTGTCTACAAGTAAATTGGTAAAATCAATTTATTTCTTTGAACATCTGGATTCGACGCAGGATTATGCAAACTTATTACCACATAACGATTCCCTACATGGCTCTTTAATAATTGCTAGAAGCCAAAAAATGGGTAAGGGTAGGATAGGCAGACCTTGGATTTCACCACGTGGTGGATTATGGATGTCGATTGTTCTTGTACCTGATTTTAGTATTGATACTCTTCTTTTCACTCAGTTTATTGGTGCATTGGCAGTTGCAGAAGCCATAAAGGAGACGACTAAAATTACTTGCAGATTAAAGTGGCCCAATGATGTACTGATAAATGGAAAAAAGGTCTGCGGGATACTTGTAGATGTTAACCTAGAAACTGAAAAAAAGAGAATAATCATGGGGATAGGATTGAATGCAAATGTTGAGAGCTCTTTGATAAATAATTCTATAAATGTCGATTCCAAGGCAACTAGCCTCAAAGAGGAATATGGTAACGAAATTGATCTTGTTCATATTACAAATTTAGTTGTTCACAAAATTGAATACTATTACGATAATTTACTTAGGCCTGGAAAAACTATGGAAATTTTGGATAGATGGAAGCAAGAGTCCGATATGTTTGGAAAAAGAGCTATTGTTTACGATGGAACTCAAAAATTTTTGGGAGAAGTTATTGATCTGGACTATAACGGATCTTTAATTATGAGATTAGATGATTCTTCAATAAAGAAAATAATCTATTATAGTAATGTTTCTTTTTTCTAAATACTTTGCTAATATGACAACTATCAAGTAATCTATACGCGAAATTTTACTCTAATAACACAAACTATGTTAATTCAAATTTTTCACAGAATAATTCTGAATTTAGGAAAATGTTTCATGCAAAGATTAATCATAGTTAGTGAAAATCTCTACTTTTTTTCTTCCAATGTCAATTCCGTTGTCCTTCTCTCATCCTTTACGTATTTTTCACATCGACAGGCATCCATCTCTGCAATGTGATAAACACATCTTCCTTTTCTATGCATATCCATCCAATGACAACTTACATCATGTCCGCAAATACAATTTGTCAATGCATAAAATTTAATTTGAGAATCTTATTCATCTCTGTCAAATTTGTTAGTCTTTTTGATACATTTTTGTCATATGAGTTATTGTTATAACGCATTGAAGAATTAATTAATGAAAAAACTTACTTTGTATGGGTGGCTAACACATTTTGCATCTTAGCATTCCCAATTGTAGTAATCTGCTTGGTTATCCTTTTCAATTGGAACGGCGCTAACCTTAATGGCGGCAGTGCAGCTGACATTTTTGAATAAACTGCAACTGATTAAGAGCTATTGGATTGGGATCATCACAATTTGTGCATAGGAATTCCATACGGGTTATTCTTTCAATGTTCCGTTGTCTTGGACAAAATAATCGCTATTAAAGTCTGAACATCTCACGACGGTAGCGGCAAATAATATTTAACGTTATCAAACTCAATTCTTTTAAATTCGGATTAGTGAAATTTTTCAAATTCTTCAGAGAACCTATGAGATTTGATAAAAACTATGGTGTATTACTAGTTTTGATTTTGGTTTTGATTTTGATTATTATTATTTTTACGATGTATGCTCTCAAATACGTCTAGCATATTATTCTGCATCCACAACCCGCGTTTATCTTTTTGAGCTGAAACTATCAAGCAATTTCTATGCATACTTGAATAAACTTAGTATAAACTATGCTAGAATAATCTTTAGCGCTAATTTATCTACTAGAACTTTAATAGTATTTATTGTACATTATTGCTGGGCGCGACTTTTTCTAGAAACAATGTCATTATTCTTCTTATCATTGCGATAATTGGTATTGGGCTTTCGATACTGTCATATCAGTATTCTTCTTTTACTGCAAATGAAATTGCCAACATTTCATCCCAAGATGTAAGATCCAATGCAAAAATAGAAGTATACCAACTATCACGCATCCTTGTCAGGAGCATGGAGTCTATTTCTAACAATTTACAGAGCTTGAGCAATTCCATTTCACTATTGGACATTAAAAACGACAATATTCAAAGATTATTTGATTCTGCTCAGACATCCACTAAGGACCTAACAAATGGATATTATATGTTTGACATGAATGGAGAGATTATTTCTAAAACAAGCAATAAATCTATTGCTGCTGATTATACTGGTATCAGAGCAAATTCAACAGAACTATTATTATCCCCCAAAACGAGTAACAACACATATTATACTAGCATCATTGATGTTAATAACCAATTTCCGTTACTCTTCATATCATACCCAGTACTTAAAACTAACGTTACTCAAGGTAATATCACGATTCAATCCAATATGTCAAAGTTTGAAGGGATTGTATTCACGACAATTAATTTAGCGAAACTAGGCGATTTTTTACAGAAGGAACTTTCACCCGAGTTTGCAAGCAATGTGGGATTAATAGATAAGAACGGTGTAATTTTGTATTCAAAAAATAGAAATGTAGTTGGTAAAAATTACCTAAACCCAGAATTTCAAGATCTCATTCCTCCAGAAATCAAAAATGAGTACAATAATATCTTGGCTACCTCTCTGACAGAAGGTTCAGGACTAAGAGATATCTCTTTTAACGATAATAAGACTACAATTGCTTACCAACCTATAACTTTAGATGGTGAATTTCTATGGTCACTGTACATTAGTACCCCGCATAGTCTGGCTTCAAATGTCGGCTATTTAATAAATCAACAAAAGAATTTCAGTACTATTGTAATCATCGTTGTTGGTTCTATGGCTTTTGGCATTGCATTTTTGATATTATCTTGGAATAAACGGTTAGAGGGAGCTGTTGAATCTAGAACAGTGCAACTAAAGAAAACAAATGAATCTCTGACAGAATCAAATAGCCTTCTTGCTTCGGCAAATAAACAACTAGAGATACATGATAACATGCAAAAGGAGTTTATCAATGTCGCAGCACACGAATTAAGAACCCCGATAATGCCAATTTTAGGCGAAGCAGAATTAATAGAAAATGATATCAGCGACAATGACTATGCAAGAGTTAGCAAAGAACAAATTTCTTCGATAATTCGCAATGCAAAAAGACTGGATAGATTGGCAGCAGACATATTGGATGTCACCAATATTGAAGGAAAATCACTAAAATTGAACAAAGCTTCCTTTGATATAGATGAAATTTTATCGGAATTAGTTACGGAATATTCAAGACAGATTGAAAGCGATTTTGCGAAAAATAAAAAAGTCAAGATTTCTTATGAACCAATACACGTAAAAATATTTGCCGATAAATATAGAATCACACAGGTGATTTCAAATATTATCAACAATGCAATTAAATTCACAGACCAAGGAGTCATAACTATAATTGGTAACGTCAATAGCACTGAGCTATCTGTTCAAATTAGCGATACTGGTAAGGGAATAGATCGCGAGATAATTAGTCGATTATTCGACAAATTTGTATCAAGATCAGAACAGGGGACTGGCTTGGGTCTCTTCATCTCTAAAAACATAATCGAATCTCATGGGGGGACAATAACCGGATTTAATCAGGAAAACGGAATTGGGGCAAAATTTATTTTTACTTTACCGCTGAATTCAAAATAAATTATGATTGTATGTTAGTAACAATTCACACATATCCATTCTTATCGTAATCTACACACAATACATACATCATTTACATTGGTGCCCGTAATTTTCGTGCACAGGGCCCCGCTTACTTTATTAAATAATACGTTACTATTATGGTTTTTGAGAACGTCTAATATTTTAAATTTCTTTTTTCTTATTTTAGATAGTACCTTTGGATTTAATATAGCACCTGCAGCAAGGGAATTTCCATCAATCCCATCTGTTCCAAAACTAGCTATCGTAAAATCCATATTGTCACCCAAGTTTTTAAAATGGGCTGCAGCTGAGAGTACTGTTTCTTGATTTCTGCCTCCAACACCATTGGTGCTATTTTTCAACTCAACAGTAGTTTCGCCACCAAGAACAAAAGCATATGGGGTTGAGACAGATGGAAAGTCATCAACAAGTTTGAATAGAAACTCTCCCAGTGATGTGGATCTTCCTGTAAACTTTGAACCCAGATACATTGTTTTTATACCTTTTCCTTCTAAAAATAGTTTGATGCTATTGCAAGCTATATTGTTATTCCCAATAATAACATTTTGAATATTGGTAAATATAGCATTGCCAGTTTTTGGTGTATCGCTGATTCTTCCCAGCGCACCAGCAGTGACTAAATCTTTGAGTTTTTTAGAAATCACTTTTTGATTGTTCCACAGTTTGTATTTTATCAGTACGTTTTTTGCATCGCTGAAAGTGGTCTTGTCAGGAACAGTAGGGCCTGATGCAATTACGTCAATTTTGTCTTCAACTACATCGGATAGTATGAGGGTTATTAACGGAAATTTTTTATTAATCATTGCTGCAAGTCTGCCGCCTTTGATGTTAGAAATGTGTTTTCTTACAGTATTCATTTCATCAATTGATGCGCCTGATGATAGGAGCCCTGTAGTAATTTTCTGTTTATCTCCAAGACTCATAATATCTAAGGGTAAAGGCATGAGTGCTGATGCTCCCCCTGATAGGAACATTACCACTAGGTCATTTTTATTTGGCTTTTCTAATAGTTTTACAATTCTTTTTGTCCCGACAACTCCACTGGAATCTGGTACTGGATGGGCAGCATTTGTTACCGAACACAATTTGCTTTTCATTTTGATTCCATAGGGAACTGTAACGCAGCCTTCCTTGACTTTCCTACTGTTTACTATGCTTATGAAGGAATCTGCCATTGAGGCAGTTGCCTTGCCTGCTCCAACCAAGTAAATTGAGCCAATTAATCTAGTATCATACTCAACGCTCATTCCTTTGTAATCAATAATCCTCAGACAATCATGCCTGAATTTCACCGAATTTTTCATTAACGATACGGGGTTTACGGATTTTAGGCCCACCTCTATGGCCTCCAGGGTTAAGCTTAGGGAATCAGAATAATTACTTTTTAAAATCTGCGATTTGTTTCTGACCGTCAAATTGGGCATAGAATCACAATTGCTTCCTGTTTTAAAAGAATATTATGTCCCGGCTCATCTTGCATATAGATAAATTTTTTGAATGCACTTAACAATTTGTAAATGTGATAATTTTTTCAATTACGTGAGCATTTCTTGATAATTTTCTTAAGGTCCAGAACCGTATGATTATATTCTTATTTGGATATTTAAAACGACCCGAAGAGAAAATGTTTCTAAACATTAATGAGTATTATAGGCTTAATATAAGGAGATGGTTGCGGATCTTCGTTTACGCGGAATGGTAGGTAGAAGGGGTTTGATGTTTGTACCTTACTATGGCAAGTCAAGGGCCTTTATTTCAAATTATCGATCTTGGCGGGAATATGATTCAATGGGCAAGACGGCAGAAGTTGCCTCCTCTATCATAAGCCATGAATCAATTCACCTTGCGTTGAATAAATTCTCTGTTAATGCTTCTGACAAATTGGACAATTTGTTTGGCAGATCCAATACATGGGAAATTTATCCGCATGGGTTGGGCGATTTAAATAAAGTAAGAAAAGACAAACGTAGAAATAGGAAAATACGAACCATTTCTACGAATTTCTAACGTTTTAGGAAACTTGTATTAGAAGCGTACTTTGGAATAATAATAATGATTAAATTGGCTTTTGTAATTTTTGGAGAGTATGCCTGTTTACTTCACCCCGCAAGATGCTAATAGAATCTTGCCCGAAGTAAAGAAATTATTTTCAAGCATAACACTTCAAAAAAATAAGGTTATCAAGCTTCAAGAAGATTTGCAAAGGATGGTTAGCGACGGTGCAAAGTTTGTCGCCTTTATAAGCAAAAAACAGGAGCTAAATAGAGCTGTCTTTAAGCTATATGAGACTATAGCAGATATGGAGAACAAAGGAGTCATGATAAAAAGCGTTGATGAGGGTCTTTTAGATTTTCCATCATTAAGATTTGATGAAGAGGTATGGCTTTGTTGGAAAGAAGGCGAGGATGAAATAAAATTTTGGCATAGAAAAGATGAGGGTTTCATGGGCAGAAAACCATTAGCAACTACCAACATTATAGATCAGTAGTAAAACACCTAATACGTAATATACTGTTACTCTCAAAAAGGAACATTATATTCATAATCGATTTAATTACCCAATTTTACTTAAATCATTTAATCTAGACGTAAAGTGATCACATAAGATTTAAATCATGTCTTAAAACATCTTTTTATGGTAACTGTCATAAATGCTTAAGGACTTCTCCAAAATACGTACCTTTAACAAGAAAAAAATCAATACTCACATGAACGCATTTGAGATCTTTAAGCAGATCTATATGAATTATGACAATGTATTTATTCTAGAATCTTTAACCGGGCCCAAGGAACTTTCGGAATTTTCGGTAATTGGATTTGATCCTGAATTTATAGTAAAGTGTGACAGATCTAGATTTCAAGTTTTTCGAAAGGAAAAAATGATTTGTGATAAACAAGTAGTAGATCCACTTGTAGAATTAAGGAAACTAATGCCAATTATAAACGAAAGGAAACTACGATATATCGGAGGTGCAGTAGGATACGTTAGCTATGAAGCCATCAAATTTTGGGAAGAGTTACCATCTAAGAAAACTAACAATATGTTTCCATTAATGGAATTTGGGATCTACACTGATGGTTTAGTCCATGACAAGAAGGATAACGAAACTTACTATTTCCATATTGGTAAAAAATCTAGATTTGATCAATTAGAGAAAATCATAAAGTCTAAAAAACAAGCCAGAGCAAATAGATTTTCCTATTCAAAACCAATATCGGAAACTTCCAGGGGCAATTTTATTGACAACGTAAAGAAGGCAAAGGAGTACGTATATCAGGGAGAGGTCTTTCAGGTAGTAATATCAAGAAAAATCAATTTTGTAATAAGAGGGGATCCATTGAGTATATATGAGAATTTACGAAAATTGAATCCATCACCATATATGTATTTTTTTAAACGAAAAAAGCGATTAATAATTGGATCCAGTCCTGAAATGCTACTTCGCGTGATTGATAACAAGATTGATACATTTCCTATTGCAGGAACACGACCTATTACCAACAACGAAAGTCAGAATAGAAAGTTGAAAAACGAGCTCTTAAGGGATAAAAAGGAGCTGGCAGAACATACCATGCTTGTCGATTTAGCAAGAAACGATCTTGGTAGAGTATGTAAATTTGGGTCGGTTCGTCCAAAGGAATTGATGATAGTAAAGAGATTCAGTCATGTTCAGCATATAGTGTCTCAGATAACTGGGGAGCTCTACAAGAAATACGATTGCTTTGATGCTTTTAGGTCATTATTTCCTGCTGGAACAGTTTCTGGAGCGCCGAAGGTCAGAGCGATGGAGGTAATATCAGAGCTAGAAAAAACTTCGAGGGGGCCTTATGCAGGGGCCTTGGGATACTTTTCCTTCAATAGATGCTGCGATTTTGCAATAACTATTAGATCCCTATTCATAAATGGGAAAAATGCTTATGTTCAATCGGGCGCTGGAATAGTTATGGATTCAGTTCCTACTAATGAATACTTGGAAACCAAGCAAAAAGCTGGAGCATTATTTTCTGCACTGCAGGCAGCAAAGAGAAATAATTCAAAATAATTACCAAGTAACTCCACCAATTCTTTCTAAATTTATTGAAACATGTTACATTTGTTATACTTCCCTAAGTTTAGTATTATCAAAGGGCCTTGATCGTAACCAACAATATCTAAAGTAATCCAAACACCACTCATGAAAAAGCATATTGTTATTATCATTATCATCGTTCCTGTTTATGCTACCTAGAAAAGCTCCATTCATATCTGTTTCACCCTTAATTGATGGAAACATCACCAGTGCTTTTTTTTCATTTAGCACTACTGAGACCTTAACTTCTTCTGTCATTTTTCTTTCAACTAATCCGTTTTTCAGCAAATCATGAAAATTTATATCATTTAGAAAATCTTTACCTCTTTTTGGTATTGCGGCATTTTTTGGCAATATGTAGTTAAAACTAATGTTTCGATCCTTTACTACCTTTACAGCTACTTCCATAAGATCTAGAGGGACCTGAGGGATCATACCATAAATAAACTCCTCGGAGTGTCTGTACATTTCTTTAATTTCCTCAATTACTGCGACCAGACCTTGGACAAAGGTACTGTTATCCAGTGATCCTATTCTCTGAACAAACTTCATTGGAAGATCCGCGAAATAATGATCTGAGAAATAAGCCTTATTTTTTGATAGAAAACTAATGGAAGGTATTTGGGTAACTATTGTATTCCCGAATGTCGTCAGAGAGTAGGCGCCATTTGAATCCTTACTTACAATACCTGCTTCCATGAGCCTATTAAAATTCCTATGAGCCTCTTGCATCGTTATCCCAAGATGTTTTGCTATTAATGTCAGATTCATCTTGGAACTTATAAGAGCATTTATTATCTGAAGTCTTTGAGAGTTAGATAACTCTATGAATGTCTTTTCGGCATCTTCAAAGACAGTCTCAGTACCTTCCATGGCTATTACAGTTGCATTCATGTTTATAAGTTAATTTTCTATTCGGATATGGACATATAATAGTCAGGATATTTTATTTATAATACGTATTGTAACATCTAAGACAACTATGTGGAGTTACTCTAAAGCAGGGGTTGATATAAAGAAAATTCGTAAGATACAAAATGAAATCGGCCTACTTGTATCGAAAACTCATTCTGGTTTTAAAAGTAAGGATTGGAAAATTATATCTGGATTTGGGCACTATGCAGGACTTATTGAATTTGATTCCAAAGTCATTGCAATGCATACTGATGGAGTCGGTACTAAAATAATAATTGCCCAATTAATGAAGAAATTCGATACTTTAGGCATAGATTGTGTTGCTATGAACGTTAATGATATAATATGTGTGGGTGCGGTCCCAATAGGTTTCCTGGATTACATAGCATTGAAAAAACCCGATCATTACCTTGTCAGAGAACTATTGAAAGGATTGACAAAAGGAGCTAAAGAATCAAGGGTTGCAATAGTTGGTGGGGAGACCGCGATACTTCCAGATCTTCTAAATGATACTGAGGAAAATACATTTGATCTTGTCGGTTCTGTTTTTGGTGTATGTGATAAAAAAAGATTAATCATGGGCAATAAAATAGTAGAAGGCGACATTATTATTGGGTTGGAAAGCAACGGATTGCACTCAAACGGATACTCACTTGCTCGAAAAGTCTTACTTCCCAAATTCGATTTGCAAAATTCTTCCACATTACTTGACCATTCAATCGGTGAAGAACTACTGAAGCCGACAAGGATATACGTAAAGCCTATTCTTGATTTACTTGAAACAGAACTAACCTCAATTCATGGACTTGCTCACATAACTGGAGGTTCGTTTAGCAAATTATCACGACTAAATAGTAAAATTGATTTTAATCTTGATAATCTTCCACAACCAAGAGGTATATTCAAGCTAATTCAGAAGACCGGCAAGATCTCCTATGATGAAATGTACTCTACATTTAACATGGGTATTGGTTTTTGCATCGTAGTTTCAAAATCCGGAGTGGATAAGATAGCGCACATATTGGATAAGCACAAGCTAAAATATCATCAAGTAGGCCATGTCGCGAAAGGACATGGCAGTGTATTCATATCAGTAATGGGAAAAAAATATCTCCTAAGTGATTAATAATTCGCGAAACTTTACTTATTTGATGCCATGAAAGAGTATTGGAGGAATACTGTCACGATGCAACACCCGACCCTATTAGCCTCCATCTGTCAGCAATTCTTCTACTAATAGCAACTCTGCTTTGACTGACCATGCATACTGGTTTCTTCAATTTAATTTCGACGGCATGATCTTTTACATGAGTAACTGTGCCGAGCGTTGCAGCAGTACCAATATTTAGTCGCAATGATTCTTTTGTTTTGATTGGATCAACTTTTACCAGTTCTTGGGTCCCAACAGCTGTTTCAAATAAATTAAGTTCAATTCTAACATCATATACATCGGGAGGAAGCGAGTTTGGAAGTCCTACCAGGGAGCCTATTAACGAGTCACTCTTTACTAAATATGGATCCAATGTTGTTCCAAGTGCAACCAGACCACCTGGTTTTACGACCTCTACGATTCCTGCACCAGTACCTAATGAGGAGATCTTTGACATTATAGGTTCGTATTTACCCTTTTTCTCATCATGGATTCCAGGTCGTATCTCAATTTCGTCTCCTGTCTCAAAATCTCCCTGGATTAAGGAACCACCAATAACTCCTCCTTTAACATCACTTATAGGAAGACCTGGTTTATTGATATCAAATGATCTTAAGACATGCATTAGAGGTTCAGAGTTCTTGGATCTTTCCGGAGTTTTAATATTCGTTTCAATTGCCTCAATCAGCGCATCAATATTTAATTTGTGTTGAGCAGAAACTGGAATAATTGGTGCGGCGTCTGCAACACTTCCTTTAACAAAGTTCTTTATTTGATCATAATTTTCTAATGTTTCGTCATATGATACCAAATCAACTTTATTTTGAACTACCACAATTTGCTTTATGCCAAGAGTTTGTAGGGCCAATAAATGTTCTCTAGTTTGAGGTTGGGGCACTTTTTCATTTGCTGCAGTCACCAAGATTGCGCCATCCATCAAAGCAGCTCCTGAAAGCATATTTGCCATTAAACTTTCATGTCCGGGAGAATCTACAAAGCTTACTACGCGTTCGAATTCAGATTCCTGGCCACAATTAGCGCATTCAGGTTTTGTCGAATAGCATGTTGGCGGAGGACAATTCTTACATTTGTAAAAAGCAGCATCAGCGTATCCTACCTTTATTGTAATTCCTCTTCTCAGTTCCTCACTATGGCCACTGGTCCAAACTCCAGTTATGGATTCAACTAATGTAGTCTTTCCATGGTCGACATGACCAGATGTTCCAATATTAACGCAAGGTTGATAACCGTATTGTTTGACGTACCAGTCGGGTAAAGTTTTTTTCCAATGCAATAAGTATAGTGAAATTTTACAGAGATATTAATTTAATTGAAAGTATTTCTTTCGATGTTATAATTATCCCAGAAGATGCAGGAAATAACTATTGTTCGGCTTTTTCGGATTCAGTCGTCGAGGTTTCAGCAGTAGTTGGCAAGTTTCCTTCCAAGAGTAAACAATTTAACTGATATATTTCCTCCGTAATCATATTTCCCCTGACCAGTTTTCTCTTTCTTATGCCTTCCCGATTATCTCTCATGCCTGCACCTTTTGACAACAGTACGTATTTTTTTACACCACCGTGAACATCGCTTCGGATAGGGGTTCCAGATTTATCACTACCACCTTTCAATTGGATTTTTCCAGGAGTTATACCAACAACGGAAGCATCTACAATTTCTCCTACCCTTAGACCCACCAGGGGCTGAGCTTCTTTGTCCTTTAGTTCTTTACTAACGCTTTTACCATTCTTGTCAGAAATTATTATCTTGAACTGAGTCAATATGGATTCAAACAAATATCACATTTAATTAATCTTTGCAGAATAAACGCCAAATCTTTAATAAATGCCAATCCAATTACCTGTAAAGTGCATATAGAGGAAAAAAAAGAGGATGGAAATGAAAGAAGATGCATCCGTTGTGGATACTCCATGTTTAGTATTCAAAGCTGCCATCTGCGATGTCAAAATTGCGGATCCGAATTAACCTGCTCTGATAAAGGATCTTTTTGGTAAGATTATAATCATTTTATGCAACCCTAGTCATGTGAAGGGAATTCATAGATACAAAACATCCATACCTACGCATACTCGTGATTACCTGGTTTGATAATTTTGATGATTGATTTGATTTACTTCGTAATTTACAGATTGCCTTTAAACTGATAATTATCAGCCATATTTTCGGCCTTTGATTTCATCGTTTCTATATAATTTTCATAATTATCTGTATAACCGCAATTTTTACACTCAACTCTTATAACGTCATCATCAACTTGTGCTTTATTATCACATTTGGGGCATTTTGCGTCAAGCAATCTTACTTTTAATTTACATATTCTCGTTATTATATTTTGGGAGCTTAAGGCTGAATGTTGGATTGTCCTAATAGTGGAGTTGCCTTGAGAATAATAATCTCTGAATTAGGATTATTTTTAGTTAGTCTTTGAAAATCTGTCTTTGAACATGAAACTACAATGAGTTTTTTTTCACTAGAGTAAAAGTCAAACATTGAGTCTTGTCTTTCAACATCACCCACATAATCTTTCAATCTTGATTCCAATCTGGATATTATTTCCAATCTATCACCCCTCATTTCATTTGGATCAAATGTCCATGAAATTATCGCTTTTGTTTTGCTTGCTTTCAATTCATATTTCTTTAGAATAATCTTGATTTGTTCGGTCAAGTGTTTTATGTAGTTCTCTACTGTGGCAATATTGCCCTTAAGCAAGAGCGTCAACGGAGAAATTCCAGTCAGAGATGACAATATGGTATTCAAATCAAATAACCCCCCTACTAGGTCATCAAGATACATCTCATCAAATGATTCGGTTTCAGTATTCTGATGTTGAAAATTATTGTCTGCGAATTTGCAAATTTCAAATATAGGCGACATCAAGCCATAATGTCTCAATATTCTGATACAATAAATGTACTCTGCAGACTCAATATCTACTACCTTCATTGTTTTGTCGGAATAAAGTCCACTTAACATGCTTGCAAAGTTAGAATTCAGCTCAGTTCTAGTTCCGATTATTGCATCAAACAAGCTTGACGAAATCGAGCTTGTAGGCATATAGTGATAAAATATGTTTTTGCCAACACTCAGACCTGTTCGATGTTCTATCAAAGTTATGTTTTCATTGTTTACTCCAAAACCTGCAGGAACGGTGTAGATTATTGAACTATCTTTGCTCACATGTTTTATCACATCCTGAAACTTAGACACAATATGGTTCCTTGCATCGGGCCATGATTTTCTGATTCTTGGACTAAAGAAAATAAATGATGCATTATTGATGGCTACATCAAAAGGTTCAAAATCCAAGAGAGTTTCGTCTTGAATAAATGAAGTTACACTAGAGTAGGTCTTGGCGATATCTGGTTTAAGGGTAATCGCCATTCCAGAAGAATCATCGATAATTGAAACTGGTATACCTTTATTAGAAATATGAGAGGCAATTTTGTATCCTTCAGTACTTAACCCATAGACAGCTACCTTCGATGATTCAATAGTCAGTGGCAATATTGACCCCAATTAGCATATGTGTGTTCCTGAACCAAAGTTAAAATTGGTTGAAGAAAAGTTTTTTCTATAAGGATACCTATACATGGTGCTTGAGACTCTGGTTTGACGTTCTAACCCCTAAACAAGTTATGTTCTTCAAATATGCAGTGGAACTCCTAAGACAAAGAGATTACGAAGTCTTGTGTACGGCAAGAGACTATCGAGAATGTGTAAAGTTGGCTAGACTAAAGAAATTTGACCTGAGATTAGTGGGAAAGTATGGGGGTTCCTCAAAATATGACAAGTTAAGAGCAAGTTCTAGTAGGATTTTTGATATGGCAAAAGAGATTAAGAGATTTAACCCCGATCTATGTATTAGCTTTTCTTCGCCCGAAGCGGCAAGAGTTGCGTTTGGTTTGGGAATTCCTCACGTCACCTTTAGTGATTCGCCCCATGCTCAGGCTGTTCAAAAGTTGACAATTCCGTTCGTTAATTATCTTTTATGTCCTTGGATTATTCCATATTCTGCATGGAACAATTTGGGTATCTCAAGAAATCAGATTGTTCGATATCGGGCACTAGATCCGGTTGCGTGGATAAGAAAGGAAACAAAAAATATAGACTCGGGTAAGTTAAAGAAAAAATATAAACTTTCAAAAAGCAATACGTTTGTGATTAGGCCTGAAGAAAGTAAGGCGTCATATTTGATCGACAAGGCAAATAATAATGTGAATAATATCTTAAAATCTATAGTTCAGAACTTTCATGATACAACAAATATACTGGTCCTATGCAGATATCAAGACCAAATAAGACAATTCAAGGAAAAATATGGCGAGAAAATCAGGGTATTGGAAAATGTAGTCGACGGCTTGGAGCTTATATCGGTTGCCGATATCTTTATTGGCGGTGGTGGAACCATGACTGCCGAATCAGCACTCCTTGGCAAGCCAACTATTTCAATTTCTCCGATAAAATTCTATGTAGATGACTATCTGGTAAAAACCGGTCTCATTTATAAAATTGGAAATCCAGCCCAGATTGTAAAAATACTGCGCCGGATTCAATCTGATAATTTATTTAGACTTAGGCAAAAGAATAGAGCTCAACATATACTGAACCGAATGGAAGATCCCGCGAACAAATTGCTAAAAATTGTTGGTAAATTCGTATCTTTATAAATCAGGTGTTCCATAAAAAAATCGTCCGGCAGCCCGGTAGAGAATTTATAATTCGCTGAATGTAGTGGTCAAGCATAGAGGCCTTTGGAGCCTTTGACCCCAGTTCGAATCTGGGCCGGGCTAATTTAATTTTCTCATATTTTAATACTCGTAGTAGTTGCAAGTAGTAACAGTATACATACAAAAACGCCCTCCGCACATCCCGGACAAGATATGCTCATAAAATTTTATTAATACACTAGTAAGATGTAATTCTTAATGTATGACATTTATTGTATGTCATTTATTATACGTCATTTATTGTATGTCATCATACATTCGGGCAGCTTTACAGTATGTCATTCAAGTCGCATTGTACTCTTTAGGATTGACGAAAAAAACTTTACCTTTTATGAGATAATGCCGACATTTAGGGATTATATTCTTTCGTAGTATCAATAAGTTCGTTAATATTAGTGAAAAGCTGCAAAAATCTTAAACCTTTTTCCGTAATCTTATACAAATGTTCATCCTCTTCAACCTTTATTAAATCATTTTCAAGCATTATGGAAAGATATTTTTTGAGCTGATAATGAGAGAGAAATGATTTGTACATTATTGATGTTATTCCGACTCCTTTTGGATTATTTGCGGATTGCAAAATTGAGGCAAAGATATCCGTTCGGCTTCTGTATTTCATGATTTATCCTTTTTGAATACGCAATCAATTTTAATATGTCTTGTGGATGTCAAGACACATTTTTGGAACGCCTAAAACTAACGAACAAATGCAAAAAGGAAAAAATAAAAAGTAAAAAGTAATAAGGAAATAAGAGTACTTACGACAAGTTGGAAGAAACACAATTTAGATACAAAATAACACAGCTTTCCGATAACGGTACTAACATTACTTTGTCCCTAATTGA